>JAFTYK010000020.1 GCA_017464765.1 Ruminococcus sp. | reverse complement strand
GGCTTGAACTTAGCTTCGAAGTAACGCTGTGTTTCAACAACACCATCTCTAAACCACATAAAATGACCAGGGAGCAAGCAGTAAACACCCTTGAAGAAAGTGAGAGGTTGTGGGCAGTACTGGAAAGAAAGATAGTGGTCGAGAGCCTTCTCGTTGAATTCTTTCTTAAACTGAGGGTGTTCCAAAATACTCTTGATTTCAGAAGCGTAGCAGAGGTTATCGCCAATCATTGTGTAATGGAGTGGCTTAATACCAAAGAAGTCTCTAGCCAAGAAGAGAGCTTTAGTTTCTCTGTTATAGATAGCGAATGCGAACATACCCCTTAAATGCTCGAACATTTCCTCTTCCCACTGCTCAAATGCGTGTAAAAGTACTTCGCTGTCTGAATCAGTAGAGAAAGTGTGTCCTAAAGCTTCGAGTTCTTTTCGAAGGTCTTTATAGTTGTAGATTTCGCCGTTGAAAGTAAGAACTAAAGTCTTGTCTTCGTTGTAGAGAGGCTGGTGTCCCTCTTCAAGGTCGATGATACTAAGACGTCTGAAACCCATATTGATGTAGTTGTCAGAGAAAAAACCGTCTGAGTCAGGACCTCTGTGAGTGATAACCTCAGTCATTTTTTGTATGGTGTTTTCGCGCTGTTCTATTTGTCCTGTGAAGCCACAGATTCCGCACATACAGCAAAACTCCTTTCGTCTAAAAAGCTTAGACCTGTTTATTTCTAAAAATAATCATAATAACACATTATAATTATCTTAATAATAACATATAGCTCTTAAAACTGCAACAAAATCCGCAGAAAAAATGAAGTATATTTATTGAAGTAGAAAGATAATTGATGTATAATGCATTCTATGGGTGCGATTTAGCAAGATTTTTGTTCGCATCATAAAAGGCAGGTTACAAAATGTTTGGAATGTTAGGAACTATAGTCAATACTATAGCGGTATTAATCGGTGGTGCGATTGGCTTACTTTTTAAAAAGGCAATACCAAAAAGGCTTTCTGATACCGTGTTTAAAGGACTCGGACTATGCACACTTTTCATTGGTATCACAGGCGTGTTTCAAGATGGAGTAAACACCCTTGTTGTAATAATGTCGGTTGTACTCGGAGCTGTTATTGGTGAGGCTGTTGATCTCGATAAAAAAATCAATACACTTGGTAAGTGGATTGAGGATAAAGCAAACAAGGGTAGTGATGGTAAAGTAAGCATCGCTCAGGGTTTTGTGTCAGCGAGCCTTTTGTTCTGCGTCGGCGCGATGACAATAGTCGGCTCACTCCAGAGCGGTTTAGCTAATGATCACACAACACTTTTTACTAAAAGCATTTTAGACTTTGTAGCGGCGATTATTTTTGCTAGCTCCTTAGGAGTAGGAGTGTTGTTTTCAGCGATATTTGTGTTTGTTTATCAGGGAATAATGTCGTTTGGTTCTTATCTTATCGGAATGCTTTTCTCAGGTGGAGCGGATATGCTTGCTGCAACCACTACACTCACTCCGTTTATGATAACAGTTAATACTATGAACTGCGTCGGATACATAATTATCCTTGGTTTAGCGATGAATATGATTGGAATAACAAAGCTGAAGGTTATGAACTATGTTCCTGCTATTTTTATGCCGATTTTGCTTTGCCCACTCGCAGATTTTATTATGACACTTGTATAGGTGAGCTATGACGTACAATTTTATGTTTTTCTTCAATAACATACTGCTCGGTGTGGGACTTGCTATGGATGCTTTTTCGGTGTCACTTGCTAATGGTCTTAACGAGCCGAAAATGAGAAAACTCAAGATGTGTTGTATATCATTTACTTTTGCGTTTTTTCAGGCAGCTATGCCGCTTATCGGTTGGGTGTGTGTACACACAGTTGTTGAGAGATTCAAAGCTTTCGAAAAATTCATACCATGGATAGCTCTTTTACTGCTTTGTTATATCGGTGGTTCGATGATTATTGATGCGATAAAGCATAAAAGCGAAGAAGAGGAAAAGCCGAAGGTTGGTATAATAGCTCTGCTCTTACAGGGGGTTGCGACATCGATCGACGCACTTTCCGTAGGATTTACAATCGCAAACTACGATTTTCTTATGGCGCTGGTATCAGCACTGATTATTGCATTGGTTACATTTTTTATTTGTAGTACAGGACTTTTTATCGGCAAGAAATTCGGAACTAAACTCAGCTCTAAATCTGCAATTTTAGGCGGAGTTATCCTAATTCTCATCGGTATCGAGATATTCATTACGGGTATTATCTAGTTCGGTAAAATCTTTCCAAAAGTGACAGAATTTTCACCGAAAATACGCAGAAAGTTCAATTTCAGTTCACAGCTAATTCACATATTTCAAAAAAAACGCGATATAATATAGTTGTACAAAGTTAAGGACCGCAACTTAATTTTGTATTGTTCTACCCTCCTCAATGTAGACGCAAAAGTCTAACATTGTACCCCTCATTTTTATATGGGTTAATCCCCAAAACAAAAACAAAGGCACTAAGCTTCCGCAAGGCTTGGTGCTTTTTGTTTTGAGAAAAACATCATTGCAATATATTTATTCTTCGTTTATAATGATTGCCAGAAATATTTTTTAGGGGGTATATTATGAACAAAAAAGAATTCAACGAAATTAAAGACCAGTATATCCATGAAACTTTAGTAGACGTGTACAACGCTTTAGATGAGAAGGGCTACAATGCACTTTCTCAGATTGTGGGATTTTTGTTTTCTGATGACCCTACATACATCACTCCGTACAAAGATGCCCGAAAAAAGATTGAGGCTATTGACAGAGATGAGCTGATGGAGCATATTCTTAAAGGTTACTTTAATTTTAAATGATTTTTAGAGGTAACAATGGCAAAAGTAAAATGTGAGTATTGCGGTAATTTTATACAGGATACCGAGAGTACTTGTCCGAGTTGCGGTGCGGTAAACGAAAATCACCAACGCATTGTTGATGGTACCCCAAAAACTATTAAGCAGCTTCAGGTCTGGTATAAAACACGAGGACTTCCACCTGAGGAAGTTACCCGATTTTTCATCGGAAAAGACATAAAAGAGCCGAAAGCATTCGGAATCTACGAAGAAAACGGAACGTTTGTTGTATACAAAAACAAGGCTGACGGAAGTAGGGCTATCCGTTACGAAGGGACAGACGAAGCTTACGCTGTAAATGAGCTGTATCTTCGCTTGAAAGAGGAAATCTTACACCAGAAGACCCTGAATGTTGAAAAAAGAAGAATCGGTAACCGCCCGGGTGCGAGTGTTTACAGAGATTCAGGCAGCAATAAACGCTCAGGCTGTTTCAGGCCAAAACTATTGGTTTTGCTAGCGGTTGTCTTTATCGTTCCGACTTTGTTGCTCAACCTGTTTACAGGCATATTCTTTTCAACCCTTTTTTCAACAAATGAAGGGTATTATTTATCGCCTGATAATGAGATTTTCTACTGTTGCGGCGAGGAAGAGAATAACCAGTACGAATGGTGGGTATACAACAAAGAACTCGACAAGTGGTCATTACACTCCACATACAGCAGAGAAAAAGACAAGCCACAGCAGTTGGGGGACGAGCCGAAAGTTTACGATTCGTACTACGACTTAGCTGATGTGTGTGGTATTGAACCTGAGAAACTGTGCATCGATGACTCCAGAGAATACATTGATGCAGGTCACCATAAGAATCCGTCATCTGCGTATTATTATTACGACGATAATCTTTACTATTTCATAAACGATACACACAGTTCCTACGGTAACACCGACAATACGGGTTGGTATATTTACGATACCGAACTCAAAGATTGGGATTACTACTGTAGCGAGAACGATAAGGAAAAAATTGGCGACGAGCTGTGGTATAGCGACAGAAGCTATTACGCAGGAAGGTCTTACGATGATATTTACCACGCTGACGAGTATCTTTCAACCTGGAATCCGAGCAGTTTCGAAGATACCTCGTGGCACCAATCGTATGAGTCAAATGAGTCTGCTTACGAAAGACATCTTGAAGAAGAAGATAATGACCGCAATGGCGGTAATAACTATGATAACGATAGTGACTTTGATTGGGACGCAGGTGATAATTGGGACAGTGGTGGCACTAACTGGGATTCCGATTGGTAAAGAGCATATTTTAACTTGACACGCAATTTATTTGTCTGTATAATATGTGGTATATTATTTCTAAACCGTTGACGCGGAGATAAAGACAACACACGCCTTTACAGAGAACCCGTGATGCTGAAAGTCGGGTAAGAAACAGGTTGTCAAATGGACCGCTGAGGGTGCAGTCAAATGGATTTTTCCAGAGTATTCTGCAACGTAGGGCATACGTCAGTTGTCGCGGGTATGTTTGTACTCGATAAGCGCACCATAAAGGTGAATCAAGGTGGCACCGCGGATAAGTTTTATTCGTCCTTGACAGTTCTACTGTCAAGGATTTTGTTTTTTGGAGGCTGCTTATGTTTTTACTTACTAAGCGATGGTGTAATCTATTTATAACTTAAGAATTAGAAATTGTAGGGGCGACCAGTGGTCGTCCGTGTACGAAGAACCATTTATATATTTCGGAGGTAATTATGGTATTTAATAATATTGATTTCGACACATATTTTAGAAACTATCCTGACAAAGAGGGTTATTTCGGTAAGTACGGCGGTGTTTACATCGACGATAAACTCAAAAACGCAATGGCTGAGATTACCCAGGCGTATTTTACTATCTGTCAGTCAAGAAAATTTATCGCAGAGCTAAGACGAATCAGAAAAGAGTTTCAGGGCAGACCGACTCCTGTTTCACATTTAGAGCGTCTTTCTGATGCTATGGGCGGACGTGTCCAGCTTTACGCAAAGCGTGAGGATTTAAACCACTCAGGCGCTCATAAATTAAACCACTGTATGGGTGAGGCTTTGCTTGCTAAATATATGGGCAAGAAAAAGGTTATCGCTGAAACAGGTGCAGGTCAACACGGTGTAGCGCTTGCTACTGCTGCGGCTTATTTCGGACTTGAGTGCGATATTTATATGGGTGCTGTTGATATTAAGAAACAGGCTCCAAACGTTGCTCGAATGAAGATTTTGGGTGCAAATGTTGTTGAGGTTACTCATGGCCTGCAGACTTTAAAAGAAGCTGTCGATGCAGCTTTTGATGCATACAGCAAAGAGTATGAAGATGCGATCTACTGTATCGGTTCTGTTTTAGGTCCTCATCCGTTCCCTATGATGGTAAGGGACTTCCAGAGCGTTATCGGAATTGAAGCAAGAGAGCAGTTTATTGATATGACGGGTCATCTTCCTGATGCAGTTGTAGCGTGCGTTGGCGGTGGTTCAAACGCTATGGGTCTTTTCTCAGGCTTCTTAAATGACCCTGTTGACATCTATGGTATCGAGCCACTGGGTCGTGGAGAAAAGCTTGGTGACCATGCGGCTTCACTTAAATACGGTAGCGAAGGCGTTATGCACGGATTTAACTCAATTATGCTCAAAGACGAAAACGGCGAGCCTGCTCCTGTTTATTCGGTAGCCTCTGGTCTTGACTATCCGTCTTCTGGTCCTGAACACGCTTTCTTACAGGAAATCGGCAGAGTTAAGTACGATGTTATCGACGATGAAGAAACAATTGATGCATTCTATAAGCTTTCACGCTTAGAAGGTATTATTCCTGCAATTGAAAGCTCTCACGCCATAGCTTATGGTATGAAGCTTGCTCAGCGTATGGACCACGGTTCTGTACTTATTAATCTTTCAGGTCGTGGTGACAAGGATATGGATTACGTAATTGAGAAATACGGTATCCGTTAAGAAAAATAAAACAAAAATAGCTCCCGTTGGAAATTATCCATCGGGAGCTTTCTTGTATAAATGTATATTTATTTCAGACGACTTTTCGTCTTTGGAGTTCTTTTAAAAGTAGCGGTTGAATTAGCGGGTAAGTCCATTTGCTAGGTAAATTATCGAATAATTCAATCTTCTCGATTTCGCTGTGCAATTCGTTTTCGAAACTTTTAATATCAGCGTAGTAGAGCATACCGAAAGTTTCAGTTGCTTTTTCGTCATCAGCAGAGATAACTGAATAAACGCATATCGGATTAATTGTATAGTCAATCGCACCGGTTTCTTCGTAAAGCTCACGCTTAGCGGTGTCATCTATATTTTCGCCTGATTCTCTGTGTCCGCCCGGACACTCATAAGTGTCGCGTTCCTTGTGCTTACAGAATACCCACTTGCCACTTGATTTCGAAGCTATAACGGCGAATTTTAGTAAATCGTCGTTTATGGTATCGTAAAATTTAACCTCAATACTCATAAAGGACCCTCATAAGTTATTCAAAATTTCTGATAAGAGTTACAACCTTACCGAGCAGCACGGCTTTGTCGACGATAATCGGTTCGTAGTCGTCGTTTTCGGGCTGTAGTCTGATGTGACCTTTCTCTTTGTAAAAACGTTTTACGGTAGCTGATGCTTCACCTGAACATTCGTCCTCAACCATAGCTACAACGATATCTCCGTTAAAGGCAGTCGGGGTTCGGTGAACGACGATGATATCTCCATCGAAGATACCAGCATTAATCATACTATCACCCACAACAGTGAGAGCAAACATCTCGCGTCCTCGTGTTATCGATTGGGAGATAGGGATATAGCTTTCGATTTCTTCTACTGCTAGAATCGGCACACCTGCGGTAACTCGACCTAAAAGCGGAACTTTAGAGGTAGGTTCATCGTTTTTGATACGGATACAGCGGTTGAGTCCGCTTTCTCTTTGAATAAGTCCGCGTTCCTCTAAGGTTTTCAGGTGTAGATGCACTGTAGATGTCGATTTAAATCCTGTAGCTTCGCACAGCTCACGAACGGAAGGGATACGCCCCTCTTCGCTACAGCTTAGTATATAGTCATAAACCTTCTGTTGGCTTTTACTTAGTGGTTTCATAATATCACCTCTGTGACAAAGTATACCACACTTCGACAAAAAAATCAAACATTTGTTTGAAAAATCTGTTCGAATATTTATCTTTTGCTCTGAACGTTGAAACAACAAAATCAAAGTCCGTTTTATAGTACTCATTCTTTGATATTATATAGGCACAACGAAGAATGAGGAGGCAAAGAAATGAGTTTTATAATCGGATTTAATCAAAACACAGTAAAGGAAGCTGAAACCAATCCCCCTCTTACAGACAATGCAGTAAGAAAAAACAAGCCACAAAAATCGCTAGTGCGGGTTTACTTTGAGGACAGAGATTTTTCGTGTTCGTATTACAACGACAAATTTGCTTTGAAAGTTGGGGACATTGTTTTTGTCGAGGGAAAGATGGAAAACCTAAGGGGCAGGGTTGTAGCGGTTTCTTATGGTTTCAAAATCAAGCTCTCTGATTACAAAAGAGTGATCGCCCTTGCTGATACCGAGGTTCACGGAAAGATGTATATGACGAGAAATTTTTTTCTTAGCTTTGACAGAAATATTCTGCCTTACAGCAAGGTTAGCACTTGGTACGCTCCGCCTCTTAAAGAGGACGACGAAATAATCAGTGGCGAAGATGATTCGACATATCCTCTTTCTGAGGATATGAAGGAACTCAAAGCTACACATCAGGCGTACAATAGAGGTGTAGATTACTATCTCGACGGGAACGTCAAGTTCATTGAACTTGACGGAGAAAACGGCAGGGCTATAGTTGAAGGTGGCAGAGGCTATATTGTCGAATTTCAGTATAAAAATGGCGAGGTATCAAAGCTTAAATGTGATTGCTATTGCGTAGGAATATGCAAACATATTGTAGCGACGCTTATACAGCTAAAGGAAATACTAAAATCTGTCGAAGAAAAGTACACCGATATTTACAAAGAGAGCGGTTATTTCAGTGGGATAAACAAAGCAACCTTACTTTCAACTGTGACAATGCAAAGAGAACAGGGCGAAATAACACTGTAAACAGAAAGAGCAGAGATAAACTCTGCTCTTTTTACGCTCTCTTGTCTATTTCTTCTTTTATTCTATCAAAGGTCACGCCGTATTTTATTGCGATATCTTTAGCGTAGCTTAAACCCTGTGGTGGAGCTATGAAAATTTTGAATGAGCGTTTGCCGTTTTCAACCCCTGTAACCATACTCTCAACCACACTGTCGCCGTCAACGGCAGTATTGATTGTGTCAATACTGCGTGCAAGTTCGTGCATATGTGTGTTGAACACACAGCGCACACCTAGATATCTCATCGATTTTACAACGTCTTTAGCAATATACAGACCCTCTGCAACGTTGGTTGTAGCTAAGCTTTCGTTGAGGAGTAGTAAGCTGTATCTGGTAGCGATACTGAAAATTTCAGACAATCGTTTGCTTTCTTCTCCAAGTCGACCTAAATCGACTGTGTCGTTTTCGTCAGCAGGAAAATGTGTGAAGATATTGTCGCACGGGCTGAAAACCATCTCACTGCACGGAACGTAAATACCGTTTTGAGCGAGTAGAAAGCAAAGTCCTACCGCCTGAGTAATAGTTGTTTTACCACCACGGTTAGGGCCTGTGAGAATGTAGATGCGTTTAGAATTATCAAACTCAAAATCGTTTGTGACAATATCAGGCTTTGTGTCATCAACTACAGCTTTTATGGCGAGTTTGATGTTATAAACATCTTTTATATCACACATACGCTCGTCTTTATTTTTAATCTGTGCTTTTGATAGGGGAAGTCCCTTTCCGATGATTTTTTCACATAACTCGGAAAAGCGAATGTAAAAAATAATCTCGGGCATAAGCTCTACGAAAGAGTACCCGCTTACACCAACATATTTATTGAGAATGGACTTAATGTTGTTTACCATACGTTTGAGAATGTTGGTGACTACCTTTTTTAAAGCATCAGACATCGGGTCGGCACCTGTTAAAGAGCTGTCCTGAATCTGATTTAAATCCTGTTGAGCGCCTGTAACCGTTTTGCCAAATCCAAATGAAGCGGTTGATGGATTGTGATGGTGGAAAGAGGTAAATGTCGAAACATCGGTTCCGTGGTGAAGTTCGCTTTCGTTTTTAGCGAAACTTATAAATTTTTTCAGCAGTCCGCTGTCTGTGAAATATTCGTCATTAAGCGAAATCACTCCGACTGTTTTTGGTTTGAGCATATTGTCAAGATTTACGCCTAGTGTTATACTCTTGAGCTGTCTAGCTTTTTCAAAGGTTTCGTTTATGTCTTCTTTAAGGTGAGGGAAACCACTGTTATTATAAATGTCAGTCACGATGCTCTTAAGATTTAGTAAACCTTCGGATTTTATATCAAGAGATTCCAAGGTATCCTTGATGGAGGTGATGCAGTCTACATAGCCATCAAGTTCCCTCAGTCTGTTGATAAGCTGCCACATTGAGGAGGAGTCTCCGTCTTTTTGGAAACGCTCGATCTCGCGCAGATCCTTGAGTTTCAAAAGCAAAGCTGTGAGGTCTTCTCGAAGCTTTGGGAATTTTAGAAAATCCTCGAAGACATCGCATCTGTATTTTATAACATCTTCGTCATCGGTTATGTTAATAAGCAGTTGTTTTATACTGTTTCGTTCATAGGAATCCTTAGTCAAATTTTCGCACAAAAAGTCAATTGAAAGGTCGTTTATAGCTTCTCTATTTAGAGTGTTGTATTTTACCTCTTTATCGATAGGGTGAAAAAGACTGAAGTTTTTGAAATCCATGGTATCACGTCCTTTAATATATGAAAATATGATAACATATTAAATCCCCTAATTCAATCGTATGTTTAAGAGTATTTGCAATTATAAACTGAGCTTTGTTACAAATATCGATGCCACGAATTTTAACACGATATGTTAATATTGATTGATTGTTTGATGCGGTTTTAGATGATATAATGCATACGAAAGGAATGAAAAATATGATTAGTATGAATTTGAAATATTTAAGAAACAAGTTTTCTCTCACACAGGAGCAGTTCGCTGAAAAGTTTGGAGTGTCCAGACAGACGGTTGCAAAATGGGAAAGCGGTGAATCTATTCCTGATATCGTGAAATGTGGAGAAATCGCCTATGAATGCGGTTTGACTCTTGATGAGCTTGCTATGTGTCCGCTTGATGAAAGTAAATCAACGAAAAAAGAGTCTAATGATGACAAATATGTTTTTGGTATATCAAAAGTCGGTGAGCGTGGTCAGGTAGTCATTCCAAAACATGCTCGTGATGTTTACTCCATAAAGCAAGGAGATAAGATTTTAGTTTTGGGAGATAGTCGAGGAATGGCGTTTATTAAGGTGAACGGTTTTCCTAAAATTTTCAGTAAGTAACAGGGGATAAATATGATTGCTATCAAAACAGAAAAATTAACTAAAAAATATAAGAATAAAACTGTAGTCAGGGAACTCGACCTTTGTGTGAAAGAGGGAGAGATGTATGCTTTGCTAGGGGTGAACGGCGCAGGTAAATCCACTACCATAAAAATGCTTTCGTGCCTTATAAGACCTACATCGGGTGATGCAAAGCTTATGGGAAACAGCATTATAGGCGACAGCACAAAGGTTAAGCAGATTATCAGCGTATCACCACAGGAAACTTCCGTTGCGCCTAATCTTACTGTAAAAGAGAACCTCGAGTTTATCGCTGGTGTTTTTGGCTTTAATAAAGCTCAGGCTAAAGAAAAAACTCAGCAGATTATCGCTCAGTTTGATATGAAAGAAATCGAAAACAGTCGCGCAAAAACTCTCTCGGGCGGTTGGCAGAGAAGACTAAGTATTGCTATGGCACTCATAAGTGAACCGCAGATAATTTTTCTTGATGAGCCGACTTTGGGTCTTGATGTTCTTGCACGAAGAGATTTATGGAAGCAGATTGAAAAGTTAAAGGGGAAGATTACTATTATCCTAACCACTCACTACCTTGAGGAAGCCGAGTCGCTTTCTGACTGTATTGGTATTATGGCAAACGGTATGCTGAAAGCTCAGGGTACTGCTGATGAGCTGAAAGCTCTCGCTAAGACTGATGATTTTGAAGAAGCGTTTGTAAGAATAGCAGGAGATGAGATTTAAAATGAGAACATTAGTATTTGCGTCACGTAATACAAAAGAAATCACACGTGATATATTTACACTTATATTTGGCATATTGTTTCCTCTGGTACTGTTAGTACTCTTATCAGCTATTAACTCAAGTATTCCTGAAAGTGCTGGAATGAAGTTGTTTGAGATAACAAATCTTGTACCGGGTATTTCTGTATTTGGATTGAGTTTTATCTCGCTTTTTACTGCAACTCTAGTTTCAAAAGACAGATGTACAAGTTTTATTTTAAGACTTTTCACATCTCCGCTTAAATCAAGCCAGTACATAGTAGGCTACACTCTTCCGCTTATTCCTATGTCGATTTTGCAGACAATCATTTGCTATGCTGCATCTTTTATATTCGGGCTTGAGTGGTCAGCGGATATTCTGCTTGCAGTTATTGTAAACATTCCTGTATCGGTATTTTTCATCGCAGTAGGTCTTTTGTGCGGTACAATTTTCAACGACAAAGCAGTTGGTGGTGTGTGCGGAGCATTGCTCACAAACCTTTCAGCTTGGCTTTCAGGGACTTGGTTTGATTTGGAGCTTGTCGGCGGTGCGTTTGAAAAAATTGCGGATCTTTTACCGTTTGTACACGCAGTAAATGCAGGAAGATACGCTCTATCAGGCGAGTATTCTAAGATTATGCCTGAGCTTTTGTGGGTTATAGGCTACGCTCTTGTAATCACCGTGATTGCTATCTTACTTTTCAAACATAAAATGAAACAGGATAAGTGATTTTTACTTACTACTATATAAAAAGCCCCGAGCTGATGCATTGTCATAGTTCGGGGCTGTATATTTATTGGTTATTTTGAATTTAGTTTTGTGTATTAACAGTGAGGATATAGAACTCGTATGGGTTGTATGATTTGCTCTCGAAGTCAGATTTTGTGATGTCTTTTTCTTCGAAATCGAATGTTTCTCCGTCATAGCTCATAACACATTTTGCGTTTTCGAAGTCCAAAGTAACGCTTGCATTTTCAATTTTCTCTACGTAAAGGTTTGAGATGTAGATAACAGTGTTGTCACCGTTTGTTCTTGAGAACGCGAAAAGGTTTTCATCACTGACTTCTAAAATTTCGAGGTCAGTGTTTGTTGATACTAAAGCTTTGTTTTCCTGTTTGAGCTTGGAAAGTTCTGTTATAAATTTTTCGTATTTCAGCTCTTTTTCCCAAACAACAGCATCTTTTTCAAAAAACTCGATTTCGTGGTCGTATCCCTGTTCATTAGATGTGTAGATAAGAGGAAAACCAGGAGACAGGTAAGAAAGTGCTAAAAGAGTTTCGTAGGTATCGCCGAATCTATCAACGATACTGCCGTCATAAGAGTTTTTATCGTGGTTATCGAGGTAGTTCATAGGAAAGCTACCCTCGAGGTAGTTTGCGTTGAGATTCATACCCTGCTGAATTGTTGATGGAGCAATACCTCCCTTAATCATAAGCGCCTGACTGTACAAAGCGTCGTTGTAGCAGGTATCGAAAGCGTACATTGTCAGGCTCTGTGCAGCGGTTACTTCAGCAAGCATCATAATTTCGCTGTTGATAGACTTGAGCTTGTACACAGCAGCATTCCAGAAAGTTGCAGGAACACCGATAGCGTGGTCACATCTGAAACCATCAATGCCGATTTCTTCAACCCAATACTGCATACATTTAATCATTTCTGCGCGCATTTCGTAGTTGTCGAAATTCAGCTCTGCGATGTCGCTCCAGTCGTATGAATATGTGATTTCACCATCATCATCACGCTCGTACCAATCAGGATGTTCTGTTATCCAGGCGTGGTCCCAGCCTGTGTGGTTAGCAACCCAGTCAAGAATAACGTTGAATCCCATATCGTGAGCCTTATCAACGAGGTGTTGGAAATCTTCGAGAGTACCGAATTCAGGGTTAACAGCCTTGTAGTCATCAACTGCATAGTAAGAGCCGAGTGTACCCTTACGCTCAGTTTTACTGATTGGGTGAATCGGCATAAACCATAATGTGTTGATACCCATATCTTTTAGTCGGTCAAGATGCTTTTCGAATGCCTTGAATGTACCTTCTTCGGTATACTGGCGTACATTTACTTCGTAAAGCACACAGGTGTCAAGCCAGGAAGCGGTTGTTTTAGCAAGTATAGGGTCACTACCCGAAATATCAGTCATAACACCATCAATAACACTGCCTTCTTTCGGACTTTCAGACAATGTGTATTCATTCTTTTTAACTTCAGGTTCGGTCGTCCCGTTGCTACAAGCGACAAGCGACAAAACCATTACAACAGCAAGTATAAATGCCAGAATCTTTTTCATAATAAAACTCCTTATCGGTTTGATAAATTCATTATAAAGTCAGGAGAATTATTTGTCAATTCAGATGCGAATAACTTTATTGATGCAATAAATGAAACGTTAAGTTGTGGATTTGCAAAGTGACACGATTGCGTGAATTTGCAAAAAAATATGTATAATAGATTTATAAAATTTCATTTTTCAGTCGTCTAATATAGTGAAAGGGGGATGAGTATGAGGAGAAAAACGCCGCTTGATTTCGATTTAATATATCTTGAATATAAAGACTATATATTTCGCACAAGTTTACTATATTTAAAAGATTATCATTTAGCTGAGGATTGCACACAGAACGTGCTGATTAAAATATATAGAAAGATACATACATTCAAGGGTAAATCCTCACTTAAAACTTGGATAACGGGAATATGTATCAACACCTGCAAAGATATGCTCAAAAAGAGAAAGCACGTACAAAATATCGACGAAACGATACCCGATAAAAGTGCTGACTTTGAATCACTTATTAGCGTTACAGAAGCTGTAATGTCACTTCCTTTGCAAATCAGAGAGGTGGTAATTCTTTATTATTACAGAGAGTTTACTATGAAAGAAGTGGCACAAATTACCCATACAAAGATTTCTAATGTCGAGTATAGAATACGCAGAGCAAAAACATTATTGAAAGAAAAATTAGGAGATGATTTTTGTGAGTGAAATAAGAGATAAGCTTGAGCTTGAACTTAATAAATACGAGTTTCAAACCGATATAGATAGTATCAAGAATAAAGAAAGTTATCGCAAAAGAAAACACAGAAATATAGCTATACTTCTGTCTTCTGTAGCTATAGTTTTTACCGTTGTTTTGTCTGCGATATTTTTGGCAAATTCAAATCAAGATGTTAGCTCAAATATCCCATCAACAGTAAATGAGACTTCAAATAGCCATTCTTTTTTTATTGTTGCATCTGCTTTGGACAGTGAAACAGGAAAACCTATTGGAGCAACTGCTGACAATGCAGAAGTGCTTGATAAAGATATGATTATGATGCAATCATGTCTGTCATATACATATTATGTTAGTGGCAACGAAAAGTATAATGGTGGATATGACCCTGACGATGAAAGACTTGAAGAGATTTTTGCTCAGGAAGATTTAACCATCAACAAGGTTTTTAGCGTTATGGGTGATGAATCGATGTGGGTTGAGGGTGAAGACATTATTAAAGTTGAGTATAAAACCAAAAACGGTAGCTTGTTTAAATGGACAGACGGAGTTAAACGCAAGAGTATCATCTTAAATAAGGAGGAGGTATATAGTCCGGAGAGAGTAGTGTTGTGGAGATCATCAGAAGAACTTCTCGCGTGGGTTGAAGAGCAAAACGCTCATAATGGACCGTTGGATTTCACCACTGCAACAAAAGATGAGATTTCTATAACAGTTACATTTTCGGATATGAGTGTCGCAACGCGCAAACTGAAATTATACTACAACGATTATGGTTATTTGGTTGTTGAAACCGAAGACGGAACAAAATACAATGATGGTGAGCTTAACGATTATGAAAATTGGTATAAAAAAGTTTACGAATACGACGAGAACGGAAATCCAATAATCTGGGATTATTCAGGAAGAAAAACGCAATAGTAATTTACTTACTTTCTATGAAATCATTGACAAAACTCATACACTCATATAGCATATAAATTGAACTAAATGATATAGGAGGCGAGTTTGTGAAGAAGGTTTTGTGCCTGTGTTTAGTAGTAGTCCTTGTGATTTTAGCTGTGTTTACAGTTTCAGCTGAAACTAATGAAGTTGATACACTATATAAAGATGAGATTTTTGAGCTTCTCGGCTGGGAAGATGACGATACTTTCGAAATAGATTATCGTTGTATGATGACGTATAACGCAGATGGTTCCATAGCTTCTGATGACGATGCAGATTATATGCTTGGCTTTGCCCATAGATATGATGATCCTCGTGGAGTGATTTATATTGGTAATGTTGAGTTTTACGGAAATTATCAGGTAAACTATCCGGAATTATATATCCCTGGACTTTTTATTTATTCAGTTAAGGAAAACAAAATATACAGTATCCGTGAAGCCTGGACTCAGAAGCTTCCTAATATAGAAACAGCTCTTAAAAAGGCCGGCAGAAAAGTTTGGTTTTATGCAGACATTTTCGAGGAATACCTTGCTCCTTTGGGAGAGAGATATGAACAGCACGAGTCAAGCTGGTATTACATTGAAGAGCTTTACTATTATGACTCTTCATTGGGTGGTGTTATGGGCGGTCAAAGAGAACTCCCAAAAATCAATCCTGACTATGCACTTGTAAGAATTCATGCCGTTTATGGTATACCAAATACTAACGTTCTTAGTGTGTGCGGGGGTTATGTGGTAGATTCCACATACGGCAGACCTAACCCTCTGCAGTATTATGTTTATACTCCAAAGGACGATAAAATCTATACTCTAAACGAAGCTTATGATGCAGGAATAGAAAACATTGATAAGGTGTTTACAGATTACGGTCTTGGTAGGCTCATAGGCGATTTAGATTATGACGGCGAGCTTACAATTTTAGATGCAACCCGTATGCAGTTAGCTCTGGTAGGTAAGGGATTCTCACTTCCTCGTAATGAAGATGGTGTTTACGATGAATCAAGTGAACCAAAAGGCTGGATTCCTAATATAGCGGATTTTGATTTTAGTAACAGACTCAATATCTTAGACGTAATTGCTATACAAAATAAACTTGTCTGTTTAATATGATGTAAAATCACCTTGCTTGTTGAACTGCCTTTTGGGGATGCATAAGTAGATAGCTTTTACATATTTCTTAACATAAGAACCCCCTGTTGTAAAAAGTTACAACAAGGGGTTCTTTAGCTTGAAATAGGTTGCGTTCTGCTATATAATCAAGTTATAAATTATTATAGGGGATTGAACACGTTTTCTAAAATTAGCGATATGTTAGACAGTATAGGTAAATAAAAAGAGCGACTAAATATTAATAGATTGGTTGAAGGTGGAAAGACTTGATAAAAATAGCATTTTGTGATGATGAGGTTTCTATTTTAAATAAACTCAGTATATACCTTGACAAGTACCGAGTTGAACGTAACTGTGAAATCGAATATATAACTTTTAATAGCCCTTTTGATTTGTTGTTTGAAATTGAAAACGGGACACGATTTGATATAGTATTTCTTGATATCATAATGCCCATAGATAACGGAATCGACGTAGCGATGGAGATTCGAAAGTTTGATAGGGAAGTCAAGATTATCTTTCTGACTTCAACATCAGAGTTTGCAGTGGAATCCTATCTGGTGGGTGCGTATTTCTATCAGCTTAAACCAATCAGAGAGGAAAGTTTCTTCAGTCTGATGGATTCAGCAGTTTCTTCATGCGAAAAAGAGCAGGCTGACAGCTTAATTTTGCGGTGCAAAAGTGGAATTACACGCATTAGACTGCAACATCTGGAGTATTGTGAGGTTATTCACCGCACCTTGTTAATCCATCTGACAAACGGAGAAGTTTTAGAGTGTAGCGGTAGTCTTGATGAGCTTAGCAAGCAGTTGGAATCTCACGGAGGATTTCTTCGTTTTCACCGTTCCTATCTTGTGAATCTCGAGCATGTTAAACACCTTTCATATAAATCCGTCACAACGTCTAGTTTGCTGCAGCTTCCAATCCCCAGGGGTAAATATAGTGAAGTGAAAGATACTTATCTTGAATATATGTTTAAAAACAATCAGGTGATGATATGAGCTACTGGTTATTTTTGTTAGATGGAATCGCTGTGAGTGTTTTTGGTAGCGTATTATCAGCATCGTTTTGTGATTGCTTGAGTACCAAGAGAAAGCGTTTGTTGGTTTGCTGCTGTATGTCAGTAATTCTATTGTTGCAAGGTTTGGTTTGCTTTATATGGGATTTTGATTTTTTACGACTCATATATCCACTTGTTGCTCACCTACCTTTGATACTGTCACTGTATCTGATTAGCAAAAAGTTTTTGTGGTCTTTAGCATCAGTACTTTTAGCATATCTATGTTGCCAGTTGAGAAGATGGATTGCATTGTTAACGGCCACTTTATTATCAGGTGATACCTCAATGCAGAGTGTGGTACAGTTGATTGTTACTTTGCCACTTTTGCTGTTTTTGTTATACTTTGTTGCTCCGTCAGTACGAAAGTTGGTTCATCATCCTTTGAAACTCCAATTGCAATTTGCTATGATACCAGCTTTGTACTATGCTTTTGATTATTTGACAGTGATTTACACTGATTTCTTACATAGTGGTAACCCTGTAGCTGTGGAGTTTATGCCTTTTGTATTCTGTTTGGCGTATTTGCTGTTTTTGATGTATTATCACAATCAGGAGCAAAAGGAATTGCAACTCAAGCAGGTACAGAATATTCTGGGTGTCCAGATCAGTCAGTCTATTCGTGAAATAAATGCTCTGCGAGAATCTCAGGCTTTGGCGCGTCAGTATCGACACGATCTTCGCCATCACTTACAGTATTTGTCAGAATGTATCGAAAACTGCCAAGAAGAACAAGCACAACAATATATAGCTCAAATATGTCAAGAAATCGAAGCTCAGAAGGTACAACGATTTTGTGAAAATGAGACAGCAAATCTTATTTTATCGGCTTTTGTCGGACGCGCAGAAAAGGTTGGCGTTGAGATGAAAATTCAGGGAAAAATTCCCGCAGTCATTACGATATCCGACAATGATTTTTGTGTGTTGCTCTCTAATGCACTGGAAAATGCACTCCATGCTTGTCAAATCTTTGTTGCCAAAGGGGTGAGCAGTACAATTGATGTGCAGTTTTATGAACGAGATGGTAAACTCTTTTTACAGGTGATAAACCCTTGTAGTGAAGAAATACGATTTAAAAACGGTATCCCTGTATCCGATCGTACTGATCACGGAATCGGAGTACAGAGTATCTGTGCTATTGTACAACGCTATAAAGGGTTATATACTTTTATGGTACAAGATGGACAGTTCGTTTTACGAATTTCTGTTTAATACGACTGTTGACTCAGTACAGTTTAGATGCGATTTGGGTTGCTTATCTTCTCTTTAAGTACAAATGATTTATAATGTGTTTAGTCAAATGACTACATATTAAAACGGAGGGAAAGTTTATGAGTAAAACAGCTGCTATTATTGTTACATTTTTCTTAGGTGGACTGGGTGTACATCGTTTTATGGCTGGTAAGGCAGGTACAGGTATTGTATGGCTTTTGACCGGCGGTTGCTTCGGTATCGGTTGGTTAGTTGATCTTATCAAAGTTTGCACCGGCAAATTTGAGAAAAAAGACGGCACACCTTGGGTAACTGAGTAAAGTACACTTTAGTTATATTAAGTGCAATTAATGTGTAAATATGTAGTGGCTGAGTTTCGCTTATTTTGTGGTTGCGCATCTCGGTCACTGCATTTTTTATTATATAATATAAAACAATACGAAAATATGTTTACTGTCGACTCAGTACGTTTTTGGTATGATTTAGACCATAATAATCTTTTTTATGACATAAAAGCGTATAATTTTACTAGGCGAAAAGGCTGAAATATTTTTTAGGAGGATGAACTAAATGAAAAAATTAGTTGCTCTTTTACTTGCTGTAATTATGTGTTTTGCTCTGGTAGCTTGTGGCGGTCCTGACAGACAGCCTGCAATCGATGCCTTCAATGAGGCTAGTACAGCATTTGACGCTTTAGCTGCTGAGGTCAACGCTAACCCGGATGAATACTCACAGGAGGTTTTTGACACATTGAATGAGATGGCAGATGTAATGATTCAGCACAAGGAACTCCTTGAGGGCGATGAAGAAATCAGCCAGGAAAAACTCGACGAGATGATGGCATGGTATGGCGATGTAAACGAGTGGGTTGCATCTGTTGAAGCAGAATTAGCGGCTCAGTAATAGCGTTTAGTTAATATAAATTGAGGCGGATGCGTTGATGCGCATCCGCTCTTTTGTCATTATAATGATTTTCTATTTTGGCAGAGTCAGAAGGACGCAAATCCTCGGCATGCAATTTGGGGGTCAATTCGTGGTTCAAAAAGCCTCTTGCCTTAAACGACTGGAACGCTCCATACCTCAGACGGCAAAGCCGACTGTTATGAGATTTATGAACAGTTATAGTAACGGTGTCAAAAATTACGATGAAATTTGAGTAAAAACACAATGGCTACGAAACACTCTACATAATAGATAATATGTGTTTACAACTTGATTTAGCGATGGTATACTTTATATAGAAAATATATTTGCGGAGGCGATTTTATGAAGAAGATAATTTCATTGTTACTTTCCGTTATTATGGTATGTAGTGTGTTTTACGCTGTACCATTCACAGCATTTGCGAAGGAAGTTGATGTAGCACAGTCAGCTTCTTCAAAACCTGTGATTTCGGTTGAATCCGTAAAGCTCAATCCGTATATGGGCAGCTACGGCGAGATTGTTCTTAAGGTTACAGGAGCCACCAATGTAACTTATCAATGGCAGGCAGGGTATTATGACAGTGCGCTTGCCCCTGTAGATCTTGATGATAACGATTATTACATCGGAACAAAAACAAACCATTTTAAGATTCTGGCATCAGGACAACTTGATACTCTTGAGTTCCGTTGCAAGATTACCTATGACGGCGGCTCTACTTATAGTCAGCTTTTCCATTTTACATTCCTTGACCCTAAGGTGATTAGTAGGGCATACGTTGTAGGTGTGGATGCTCCTGCTTTCGGATGCGTCCCAAAATACAGAACCGATGATATTCTGAGTAAACAATACGAATTGGATTCAATGGTGTGGTATGGACCAATAAATGGCTCATCTGCTCCTGAGATGAAGAGTACTGATGTTTACGTTGAAGGTAAGTATAAATGCAGATTCTATCTTGACCCTGCACAGGGTTATACTTTCAATGAAAATTCTGATTGTAGTGTGGATGGCATTATTTGCAATGTTTATTCTGAAAAAAATGACGACGGAACAACTGCTTATTATGCAGACCGTGTTTACACAGTAGCTTATAAGGGAAACGTGCCTGAGGGAATTCTGGACTTTGAGTGGAAAATTCCGTCTGATACGAGCCCTAATGTTAATTTAGGCAATGCGTACCTTGGCACTGATTCGATGGATATTCCGTTTGAGTTTAAAATCAAGGCTTTGCCAAAAAACATGGCGATAGCTGACTATACTGTTTATGGTAGCACATATATTCAGGTTGGTGGTAAAAGTGTTTATTATACACATACAGGTGACAGAGTGAATCTTAATGATGTGGCAACCGTTCCGGGAAGATATTATATCTACCATGAGCTTTTCCTTCTTGATCCCGAGGGAAATGAGATGGCAACAGAGTCTGTGTGTTATTTCGTAAATGTGTATCAGCCTCTTATCATTAATGAGGTAGCGGTAGAAGTAACCGAGCCTGTAGCGGGTCTTGATGCGGAAATAGCTTTTTTGAATAAAACAGAAGGCTGTGCTGTCAACAATATGTATTGGTATGATATAACCGACTCAGAGCGTGTTCTGCTCAAGCAAACAGATACCTTTGAGGCGGGGCGCACATATCAGGTTGAGATGTGGCTTAAAGCGAATGAGGGTTACTATATGAATACGGACAAGGACGGATGTCTAAACATAAATGCAAAAATAAACGGCAAGCCTGCAGAGGTTTTGCTTGATTCTTCTGACAAAGTAGTAGGATTCACACTTGATTTTACTATACCAAAAGATGATTCTTTGTTGGGTGATGTAGACGGTGATGGAAAGGTATCCATTATGGATGCTACAATGATTCAGCGAGCAATTGCAAAGAAGACAGCTTTTACAGATGAACAACTTGAAGCTGCTGATACCGACAAGGATGGCAAAATCTCGATTATAGATGCAACTATGATTCAAAGATTCATTGCTCAGCTTATTCCTGAACTTTAGTTTTATTAGAACCAGTAAATATCTTGATGCTATTTTGGTGCTGTGAATCGTAAATTTTCAGACCACACATCGAGGCTGAAATAAAAGCAAAAACCCGCTTAAACCTAGTGTTTAAGCGGGTGATTTTTTTATACGGGGACCCCTAAAAGCAAGGCTTTTTTGGGGGAGGAGGAGCGACGGTCAGGTCAGGCGATATTTTAAATAAAAAATCGTCGCAGACTCTAGCAGTCTGCGACGACGATTTTATCGTATGCAAAGATAATGAATGTGTAGTTGGGGGTTACGCTTCTTGTGTGTTGTTCTTCTTCACAGCCGGCTTTTTGAGGAATTTATAAAGGCATATTATAAGTGAAACAAGTGCTGTAAGAGCACGGGAAATGTCACAACTATGCATGGAATAAAAGTAATCATACTCTGCGACAGGAATGTTTTTACCTCCTGTAACGAAAAACATTATTGTTTCACGAGTATCAAAGATCAATAGAATTACCATAACAGCAAATAGTGGAAGAAGCATAATAATATATAATGTTTTCTTTCCTAGATTTCTTAATTTGGTAGCGACAAAAGCCCAGACTGCAGCGGCAAGTCCGAGGGTTGTCCAATATATAAAATCGCCAATTTCTTGTATGGTTCTCGAGAAAGGCACAATGGTATCAACTGTAATGTCAGGTGGTGGATTCAATTCACCTGAAATGAGAGCTATAAAATCAATAATGAATATGTATAGATAATAGAATAAATCCAATCCTACAAAAAAGAGAATTAAATCCCTGAATTGATGTTTAGGCGGTACATCTCTTCTGATAACGAGCAGGATGATTGCAGCATATAGTGCCAGACTGTCCATTATATCAGCAAAGCTGAATATCTCGTGTCCGTGGTACAAGATGTGGTCAAGATTGCCGAGCAATTGTTGAATTACTCCCATAATAGCGCCGATCCACAGAAATTTAGTAACGGCAAAGAATTTTTTCATAATTCTAACCATTCCCTTTTACAAGATGATTTAATTGTATATCACAGTTGCGAATGCGTCAATAGTTAAAAGTATGATATAGCACTAAGTTGATAAGCCGTTTTTCTTCGTTTTTACATTAAGAATATTATAAATGACAGAAAGGTCACTTGAAAGTCATCTGCATGTCATCTCTAAAATATAAAATACACTTGTAACAACGAAAGAGAGGGTTTAGCTATGATTATCGTATTAGTAATTTTATTAACATTAACAATTTGCTTTATCGTGGGAATCAGCAGTTTTGTGGTAGGTGTAAATGCTTATGTTATGGATAAGGGTGATGACACTATACTCACATCAGAGGAATCAGAAAAACTTGATGATGTTGATTGCATAGTTGTACTGGGTTGTTTTGTAAAAGAGGACGGAACTCCCGGCAATATATTAGCAGACAGACTCAAAACTGCTGTTAAGCTTTATAAGAACGGTGTAGCGCCAAAGATTATAATGAGTGGTGACCACAGCTCTGAACAATATAACGAGGTTGCTTCTATGAAGAATTATGCGGTTAATGCAGGTGTTCCGTCAGAGGATATCTTTATGGATCACGCAGGTTTTTCAACATATGAAACAATGTACAGAGCAAAAGAAGTTTTCAAAGCTAAAAAAGTAGTCATTGTAACTCAGGAATATCACCTCTACCGCTCAGTATACATTGCTGAAAAACTTGGTATGGAAGCCTACGGAGTTGCTTCTGAATATAAACTTGATGAAACACGAGAAGTTCTTGCAAGATGTAAAGACTTTATGACAACTATAATCAAACCTAAACCTGCTAACTTAGGTAAAACATATTCTATTAAAGCTAACGGCAATATGACAAATTTTGCGTAACTAAAATTATTCTATCTTAACCGAGGTCGATAAATATGTCCTCGGTTTTTTTGTTTTTTATTGTCATGTGACAAATTGGTCACTTTCAAGTCACCTCAAAGTCATTTTATCACAGTAGAATTTAAACCGTTGAGTCAACACGCACAAAACAATTTAAATCTTATTATTTTAAGGAGTCGATCAAAAATGTTAAAAAAAGTATGTTCGCTATTACTAGCAATAGCAATGCTTGCAGGTATGTACAGTACTCTTACTGTTAATGCGGTAGGAAAAGAGGAATCGGGGTACACACCGAATGTTTCAACCTTAACTTTAAAGGCTGATAATAACGTAAGCAAATATTTTAATGCTAAGGGCGAAGAAGTTGACCTTAGCGATTTAAACACCACCACTTTTTCAAGAAGGAGAGCTATGCTTCCTGAAAAATTCGACTTGCGTGATGAAGGCAGATCAACAAGCGTAAAGGACCAAGGCGAATATGGTTTTTGTTGGTCATTTGCTTCTAATGCATCTATGGAATCAAACATTATCACAAAAAAACTTGATAGTGCCACAAGTGAGAATCTGGATTTATCTGAAACAGGCGGTGCATGGTTCTCATGCAACGGCACAACTGACAAGTCCGACTCTACATACGGCGACCATAGAGATGACCCTTCCAACGGCAATAATGGTGGCACTGCTGAAAAAGCCGCAGAAAGCATTTCATCTGGCTATGGTGCGTATCCTGAAGAACTCGCAAAGTATGAGGATTTAAACACCGGATATAGTGAAGCGTTGCGTTACTATTCAGATTACAAACTAAAGGACTATTCAAAGCTTCCGGAAGATATTGATTTGATTAAACAGCGTCTTATGGAAAAAGGTGCTATGTATTACGCTTACAAATGTTTTATGGAAAACTACTATGAAACAGAAGACGGTATGTACACATATAGCGACAACGGTAAATCAGTCGAAGGAGAAGAGTCAGACGGAGGTCACGCAGTTACACTCGTTGGTTGGGATGACAACTTTAGCAAAGATAATTTCCACCCTGACGCAGGGGTAAAAAACGACGGTGCATGGATATGTAAAAACAGCTGGGGTGAAGGTTGGGGTAACGATGGTTACTTCTTTATATCATATGAAAGCTTCGCATATGACTTTGGTCAGTTTGAAATGCAGGACAAAGACAGCTTTGATACCATTCATCAGCACCAGACATCAAGTGATAAATATATGTGTGGCGGTGATGATGTAGAAAATCCACAATACTTTTCTTCTGCAAACGTTTTCACAGCCAAAACAGAAGAAGAATTAAAGCAGATTTGTTACACTAACGCAACAAAGTCAAATGTAACAGCAAAGATTTATAAGCTAAACAACGACTATACATCACCTGTAGACGGCAAGCTGTTAGCTGAGATTGATTCGAACGTTGAGTATGCAGGTACTCACTGTTTAGATGTACCGGGCAATATTACATTTAATGAGGGTGACAAATTCTCTGTAGTAATCGAGGGTGAAACTCTTATGACTAACTTCAGAGACGAAGACACTGAGCATCCGACAGGTGATAAAGCCGGCAAAAGCTACTTTTCAGACAACGGCACAGATTGGACTGACGTAGCAGATTTCTTTGACGCAAGCTATGCTGCAATCAAAGCTTACACAGCAAAACCAGCAGTAGATAAAACAGAGCTAGCAAATCTTGTTAAGAGCATCAAAGACTACAAACCTTCAAACGAAGTGGCTCAGGTTTTATATGACAAAAATTATTCAAACATTATACCTTATGTAGAAAAAGCAGACAAGCTCTTAGCTAATGACAATGCAACAAACACAGATATTAAAAACCTTTGCTGTGTTATAAATGCCGAATGGGAAAATATTAAAGTGGAAAATTTCTCTGTTAACAATCTTGATGACTTTAAAACTTTATGTGAGGGTATACGCTTAGGGGAATTTAAGAATAGCTACGTAGAGCTTAATACTGATCTTGATTTATCAGGTTTTGTAATTGAAGAATCAGATTATAGCAACGAATATGATGAAGATGTTATTATTATGAATCCTACAAACATCCCTTCCACTACATCGAATTTCAATTTTGACGGCAAAGGGCACACTATCAAGAATTCTAATGTAAATAAGTTATTCGACAATCTATCGAACTCGACAATTAAAAATCTCAACATAGAAAACTGTAGTATTAAAACAGGAAATGATGAGTGGCGTACAAGTTTGCTTGTGGGATATGTAATTAACTCCAAATTCACTAACATAAATGTTAAAAACTCTACAGTCAATGCATTCGGTATAAATGCAGCACTATTAGCAGGCGAAGCAAGCGATTGCACATTCACTGATTGTACTGCTGAAAACTGTAAAATCGCCGGTAGCGCAGCAGGTCTGTTCTTCTCAACTAAAAGTAATGATCCTTGCAGTTCTCACGTGATTTTTTCTAAAGCAATTAACTGCAAAGCGAAAGGTTACGCTATTTGCAGTTATGATTATGTAGAGGACAATATGGGTTTTAACTGCAGATATGAATCCAAAACTGATAACGGTATTGTTTTAATCGAAGTCACAGATGACGATTGTGTAGTTAAGCAGTTACTTGAAAAGATTGAATCTGTAAAGCTCAACGATGTTGAAATTACACCTGTTGATTCAGAATACCACATTGATAAAACAAATGGTTCTGTAGTTTTAGATATCGAATGCTCTAATGATGAACTTTTTGAGTTTAGCTTTTATCCGGATTTAGTAAATCGAACAGCTACAGTAATATCATACATAGGAACAGACAAGGACATTGTCATCCCTGAGAAAATCGGCGGTATGGATGTC
>JAFTYK010000019.1 GCA_017464765.1 Ruminococcus sp. | reverse complement strand
CAGCGATTACGCCACCGTTGATGATTTCTGTAACAACACCTGTAACGATTTCTTTGTCTTCATATGCCTTCTCTAAGAGCTCCCAGCCCTTCTTAGCGTCAACTCTACGCTTAGAAAGCATGATTGTGCCTTCCTGGTCGTTAGTCTTCATTATGAGAAGCTCAAGCTCGTCGCCAATCTTAACAACCTCTTCAGGATTGTTAACAGGAACAGATGAAAGCTCATCAAGTGGAATAAAACCAGCCTGTTTTCTGCCGACATCAACAAAAACCTCGTTTGGCGCAATGCCAACAACAGTGCCCATAACCCTTTCATTTGTATTTAAACTTTTGAGAGACTCTTCTAACATCTCCTCAAAATTTTCTAATTCGTTTGTTTCGCTGGATTTGATTACATCATTCATTGTATCCAGTACCTCCTTTATTATCCTTGCAGGTGTAGAAGCACCCGCAGTTACACCGATAAGTTTTGCTTTGGCAATAACATCAAGATCAAGATCAGCCGCTGTTTCGACCAAAAAGGTATTTTCACAGTTACGCTTACAAATAGAAAAAAGCTTGCAAGTATTGGAACTGTGCTTATCACCAATTATAATCATACAGTCAGATGACTTTGAAAGTGTTGCTGCTTCAGTTTGTCTTTCCGACGTAGCATTACATATTGTATCAAAAATTTCTGCATTTGTATATACTTTTTTGAGAATTTTTAAACATTTTTCAAAGAGAGTTATATCAAATGTCGTCTGAGCAACAACACAGAGATCATTAATATTCTTTTCGCGAATTAAGTTAAGAGCGTTACTAAGTTCTTCTTCATCTTTAAATGTGTAACACTCTCCCTTGCAGTGACCAACAATACCCATAACCTCAGGATGGTTTTTATCTCCGGCGATTAATACAGTTTTGTTGTTCTCCCCTGCTTTAGCAACAATTCTGTGAATTTTAGAAACAAAAGGACAGGTAGCGTCAACCACCTCACACGACATAGTTGAAAGCTCATCATAAACATCTCTTGATACACCATGGGAACGAATAACAACAGTATCAAAAGACGAAGCCTCGCTTAGCTCATCTATAGAAAAAACACCTTTTTCTTTCAGCTCTTGTACCATCTCTTTGTTGTGAATAATAGGTCCCAACGTACAGACTCTAGCATCATTCTGCGCTAAAGAGTTAACTATTTCTACAGCCCTGTTCACTCCAAAGCAAAAGCCTGCGGTTTTAGCTACGGTTACTTTCATTGATATCCTGCTCTCTGAATTCTTTTAGTTTATCCATAATTCTTCGACTAGCCTCTCGATACTCTCTTGCGCCGCCATTTTCAAAGCCTAAGTCTTTTAAGGACATAGGCTCACCAAAGTGACACACACGTCGACCGTTAATTTTAGTTTGACAAACCGGGATAACCGGAGTTTTTGTATCGTAAGCGATAAGAGCAGCTCCACTCTTAGGTTTTAAGAACTCGCCGGTCTTAGAACGTGTACCCTCAATAAAAATACCCATCAGTTCGCCGTCATCTAAAATCTGTTCAAAATGCTTCACAGCACCTTTGTCGCTGTTTCCTCTATCGACAGGAAATGCACCAATAGACAGAAAAAACCAACGCAAAACCGGATTTTTGAACAGTTCAGATTTAGCCATAAAGTGGATATTTCTATGACGTTGACCAATAGCCATAATAATCGGGTCAACGCTACTGATATGATTGCCCGCAAAAATATACGCGCCTTCTTTTGGTACATTATGCGCATTTATGTACTTAGTACGATAGATAAGTTTAAAAATCGGTGTTACCAAATATTTTATCGAGGTAAACATCCAACGCTTGTACCCCATTTTACATATTCTCCTTCATAATAGAGATAAGTTTTTGAACTGACTGCTGTAAATCAAGTCCCGATGTATCAACAATAACAGAATCTTCAGCAGGTTTAAGTGGAGCTGTTTCACGATGGGAGTCGTTATAATCACGAGTTTCAACATCTTTTAAGACATCTTCGTATTTTACGTCCATTCCTTTTTCGATAAGCTCATCGAATCTTCTTTTTGCTCTGACTTCTGCTGATGCTGTGAGAAAAATCTTCACTTTAGCATTTGGTAGAACAACTGTGCCGATATCGCGTCCATCCATAATAATATTATTTGTTTTTGCCATATTTCTCTGTAAATCAAGCAAAAAAGCTCTTACTTCAGGAATAGCAGAAACATCAGAAGCGTACATTGAAATCTCAGGTGTACGGATAAGGGAGCTTACATCCTCGCCGTTGAGTAATACAATCTGCTCACCTTTATCATTGAAAGCGAGTTCAACTCTGATATCCTCAAGCATTTTTAAAATTTGAGGCACGTCCTTTGAACCAATATTATTACGGTAAGCACAAAGACCGATAGCACGATACAATGCACCTGTATCAACATAAATAAAAGAAAGCTCTTTAGCAGCGAGCTTGGCAATAGTTGATTTTCCTGCACCTGCAGGACCGTCTATAGCAATAGCAATATTCATATTAACCATCCTTTTCATAATCAATCAAGTGAAGCGTTCTCGCCAGCTAAATAAGCCGTTGAAAACGCAATCTGTAAATTAAATCCGCCCGTGTACGCATCAACATCTATTACTTCACCCGCAAAATACAGGTTAGGTAAAATCTTTGAACGCATTGTTTTCGGGTCAATTTCCTGAACTTTTACACCGCCACATGTTATGATAGCCTCATCAATAGGGCGAAAACCTACTATGTTAACAACCAAATCTTTGATTGAACTAAGAAGCAAATGACGCTGAGAAACCGTAATGCTGTTACACTTCAAATGCGGGTTGATACCGCACAAATTAAGTATAACGGGGATAAGGCTCTTTGGCAAAAGCTCGAATAGTGAATTCGAAATATCTTTATTGATAAACTTTGAAAAATCCTTAAGCAAACGTTTATCGAGAGTTTCGAAATCAAGTGCTGGTTTCAAATCAATGTGAACAGAATACTTATTTGGCTTCATATCACGCATATGAGCGCTGGCTGATAGTATTGTAGGACCTGAAAGACCGAAATGTGTAAAAAGCATTTCGCCAAAATCAGAATATATTTCTCTATTCGGATTTTCTTCAACAACCTTAACCGCTACATTCTTAAGGGCTAACCCCTGAAGTTCTTTACATAGCATATCGTCGCTGACAAGCGGAACCAAAGAAGCTGTAGGAGTAGAAACAGTATGACCTACGCTTTTAGCAAAAACATAGCCATCTCCTGTGGAACCTGTTTTAGGATAGCTTTTGCCACCTGTTGCAGTAATCAAACTATCACAAGAATAAGTTTGATTTACTGTATTTACTGCTGTAACCATTCCGTCTTTAGAAATAATAGCTTTGACGCTTTCGTTTATGATTTTAGCACCATTACTAATCACAAAGCTTTTCATAGCATCGCAAACATCTGAAGCTTTATCAGATACAGGGAAAACACGGTTCCCCCTTTCGACTTTAGTTGCAACCCCTAAATCTTCGAAAAATGCTATTGTATCATAAGTAGTAAAAGCGTTTATAGCGCTATACATAAACCTTGGGTTAGTCGGAATATTAGAAATAAACTCGTCGTTATCACAGAAGTTAGTTATGTTACATCTGCCTTTGCCAGTAATCATAAGCTTTCTTCCGACTTTTTCATTTTTTTCAAAAAGGATAACATCTGCTCCGTTTTTAGCTGCAACACCTGCCGCCTTCATTCCCGCAGGTCCGACACCGATAACAATAACTCTCTTACTTTTCATTAGAATTCTCCATTGACGAATCAAAAGCATAGATATTATGTTCGTGCCAAACCTGTTCTAACTTTGAGAAAGTTTCCTTAACATCATCTTTACGTTTAATTACCATCGCAACGATAAGTGCGTTGATAAGGCTGAGCGGAGCTACAAGGGAATCTACGATAGACGCGATATCAGAACGTGCAATCAGAATCGAGTCGGCTGTTGAAACAAGCGGAGAGACCATACTATCAGTAATAGCTACAACATGTGTTCCTCTTTCTCTTGCAAAATTCATCGCATCAACTGCCATTGTGCTGTAACGTGGGAAGCTGATACCAATCATAACATCTTTATCAGTAATTCTGAAAAGTTTTTCGAAATTTGTAGTCTTGCTTGTGGTATTGAGCATAATAACATTACCAAACATAAGGTCAAGATAATACCCAAAGAAGCTCGCAATATATGAAGCCGATTTTACACCAAAAATGTAAATATGTTCAGCGTTAATTATAGCATCAACAGCTCTATCGAAATCTTCCTTAGAGATTTCTTCAATAGTACGCTTGATTTTTTCGATATCCTGATTCAAAACGCTTTGTAGAACGTCTTTGTTACCAATTCTTCCGGTGGTGACTTCAATTCGCTGAATAGAAGTCAACTTATCGCGAATCATTTCCTGCATAGCTTTCTGAAGACTCGGATATCCGTTGTAACCAATTTCTGTAGCAAAGCGAACAACAGTACTCTCAGAAACCCCAACAATCTCGCCGAGCTTATTGGCAGTCATAAAAGCAGCTTCGTCGTAATGCTCCTCGATAAAGTTCGCGATACGTCGCTGTCCTTTCGAAAAGCTATTTCTTTTCATATCTATTCGAACTAAAAGATTAGAAACCATAACAGTACCTCTTATATAATATGATTTCATTTTAGCACACTGTCTTGCATTATTCAATAAAATATGCAAGATAATTTAGATTTTTTGAGCAAATTTGAAATTTAAGTTTCAAAAATTGCAAAAAGGTATGCTCATCGCATACCTTCCACGCTATCAATATAGTGTCGAGCAAAAAATAAAAGCTCCTCTTTTTCATTCTTGAGTTCGTCTTTTATGACTTTATCAAGAAGCTTAGATAAAACTTCACCAATGAGCTGACCACTTTGAACACCTAAGTGGATAATATCTTTGCCGTTTACCGCTAAAGTATCAAGCGAGTAGCATTCTCCGCTTGATATTACTCGCTCAAACTCATTATATACCGCCTCTAAAGTTGAAAGCTTTTCCTCTCGCTTATACATTGACTGTGCTAAGATGTCCGCTCTTTGAATAGAAAGGAGATTTCTCATATTTTCTTCGCCCAGATCACACAGACATCGTTTAACTACAGCACTTTGAGGCGTCAGACGATTATCGTGATTTTCAATCAAAGTATTAACCGTATTAATGAATGCAGTTGGATACTTAAGTCTTTTCAGTACCGTCGTAGCCATAGCAGCAGAAAGCTTAGGGTGATTATGGAAATGGCAGTGACCGTCTTTATCAGTAGAAACTGTCATAGGTTTTCCAAGATCATGCAGAAGCATCGCGGTCCTCAACACTTCGTTTTTAGGAGTGTTCTTGACCGCTGACACAGTATGTCGCCACAAATCCTTATTATGATGCAAGGATTTCTGATCAAAATTAAACATAATGGAAATTTCCGGAATAATTGTAGCGATAACGTCCTTATATCTGCGTAGAATAAAGTCAACGTGGTCACCACACAACAGTTTATTGAGTTCAACTACTACTCGTTCACAGGCTACTAAAGATAACTTATCTTTATTCTTAAGTATTGATTCACTAGTTTTTGGTTCGATAGAATAACCATAAGTTGAAGCAAAACGCAACGCACGAATGATACGCAACGCATCTTCAGTGAAACGTACATCAGGTTCGCCAACACATCGAACTACTCCATACTGAAGGTCTTTTAGTCCGTCAAATTCATCAACTAAACCGACTCTGTCATTATAAGCCATTGCGTTTACGGTAAAATCTCTGCGTGATAAATCATCTTTCAGATTTTTTGAAAAAGTAACGGTTTCAGGATGTCGTGAATCCTCGTATTCTCCGTCAGTGCGATAAGTAGTAATTTCAAAGTTTTCACCATCGATTACAACACAAATTGTGCCAAATCGCTTTCCTATATCAATAGTGGTGTACGAAGTAAAGCAAGAGATAATCTCATCAGGAGTCGCACTTGTTGTAAAATCCCAGTCGTGAACCTTTCTATCACTAAGAATATCACGGACACATCCACCTACAACGAAACATTCAAACCCATTATCTTCAAGCGTATTTATTACAAACTTTGCACTATCGGGTAAAACTATCTTCACATTCACACCACCTTTTAGAAACCATTTTAATACATTATAGCATAATGTATCCTTTTTTCAATTAAAATCGAGGTTTTTAATACGATACATAGCAAATAATTTTTCTTAGAATTTCATTACCAAACTAAATGGTGATTTAACGCTCACAATAATAGTGGCAACAGAAAAAGGAGCGTGATAAATTGCAAAAATTAAATTTTAAAAAATTTGTTGCCACTATATTAGTATTACTATTAACCACATCTTTAATTACTGTTAACGCTGAAAGTAATAACAAGAAAGTTATATTGGGTGGTACACCCTTTGGACTTAAACTTTTCACTAATGGTGTAATTGTAATTGAGGTATCTGAAGATAATTCCCCCGCCAAAGACTCGGGAATTAAGGTAAACGACCTTATAGTAAAAGCAAACGATAATAGTATTACTTCAAACGAACAATTTAAAAGTATCGTTGAAAACTCATTCGGTAATGCTATAAAACTAACAATAATGAGAGATAAAAATGAGATAACAAAAAATATTGTTCCGAAAAAAGATCAGAATAACAACTATATTCTTGGAATGTGGATCAGAGATTCTACAGCAGGAATAGGGACGGTGACTTATTTTGATCCTGAAAATGAAACGTTCGCGGCACTTGGACACGGTATATGCGACAAAGACACAAATTTGCTGATGCCAATAAGAAACGGTGAAATAATGAGTGCTACTATCTCTAACTGTACAAAAGGCTCACAGTCTTCTCTAGGGGGACTGAATGGTTACTTTGAAAATGACAAAATCGGAGAAATCACAGTAAACAATGGTTTTGGAATATATGGTAAGTATGATTATACAGATAACACAAGATATATCGAAGTAGCTAAGAACAACGAGATTGACACAGGCGAAGCGAGCATAATTTCAACAATAGAGGGCAAAACCCCGAAAGAATATAAAATTGAGATAGTAAAGTTAAATATGTCACAAAAAAACGGTCAAAATATGATTTTAAAAGTAAAAGACGAAGAACTGATTAATAAAACAGGCGGTATTGTACAAGGCATGTCAGGTTCCCCGATTATCCAAAACGGAAAGCTAGTAGGTGCTGTAACCCATGTATTTGTAAATTCGCCGGAAAAAGGATACGGGATTTCAATTACAAATATGCTCAACAATACTAACCGTTTAGCAAGCAAAACACAGAACGTAAAAGCTTAGAATTCTATTAAACACTAACAGTATCCAAAACGGAAAGCTCAAAGTGCTGTAACCAAAAACTTCTTATTCGCCGTAAATTGGATACCAATTTCTCGCAAAACACACTTTTAAACACGATATAAAATACGGATATAAGGTTTTTTTGAAAAAAATTTGTGTTTTCTATTGCTATTTTTACCAATTTATGGTATTATCTTTTCACAATCATAAATTGGGAGATGTAAAAATGACTGACACAATCAAACTTCTGATGACTCACGACAGCAGTGACAGAACAACAGAAACTCAAAATGCGCTCAAAATCCACAACATCGAAACATCTTTTTGTACAAAAGACGGAGAAGAACTAATCACAAAAATATGTAACACTCTTCCCGACGTAGTTATGATGGATCTTTTCATGACGAGGGTCGACGCGATTGGCGTTATGCGTACCATCAAACAAAAAGAACTACAAAAATCCCCTATGTTCATCGTTTACTCGACATTCGACTCCCCTGTTTTACAAAGAGAAGTTATGGGTAGCGGTGCTACGTACTTTGTTTTAAAGCCATTTAACTTAGACGAACTTGCTAAAAACATAGTACGACTTCTACACCATAGCAATCTCAAAGAAGCAGGTGGAATTAAATCAAGTGCAATGGACAGCTTTTCTATCGAAGTGAAAGTAACGGAAATTTTACACCAGATTGGTGTTCCCGCTCACATTAAAGGTTATCACTATCTCAGAGATTCAATTATCATGAGTATTGAAAAGCCTGAAATCATCAACGCTGTCACAAAACAGCTATATCCTTCTGTTGCTAAAAAGTACTCGACCACAAGTTCCAGAGTAGAACGTGCTATAAGACACGCTATCGAAGTAGCTTGGGACAGAGGTGATGTTGAGGTTCTTAACTCTTACTTTGGCTATACAATTCAAGGTAGCCGAGGTAAACCTACAAACAGTGAATTTATCGCAATGATTTCAGATAAACTGAGATTACAGCTAAGAACAGCAGGTTAATTAATATTGATATAAAAAAGGGTGTCTGGATTTCAGGCACCCTTTCGGTTTATTTATTGACAAGTTTTTTTTATGTGATAAAATTATAGTAAGCAACTGCTAACTCGTTTTAAGGAGTTTGATATATGAAAAAAGTCAAATTTGACATTATTGGTATGTCGTGTTCGGCGTGTTCGGCACACATTGAAAATAAAGTGAATTCACTCGACGGCGTTTCTTGTTCTGTGAATTTGCTCCAAAACTCAATGGTAGCTAACATTGATGAAAACAGCACGAGCGAAGATAGTATCATCAAAGCTATCGAAAGCATTGGATATGGTGCTAAAATCCACGAAGAAGTTAATACTAAAAACAAAAAGTCTTTAGATATTAAGCTAATAAAATTAATAACGTCGGTTGTGTTACTTATCCCGTTGATGATTGTAGGTATGGGACACATGTTCTCCCTGCACATAGCTCCTGTACGTTCTGTTGTTGTTCAAATAATACTCACAGCTATAATAGTAGCACTGAATTTTAAATATTTTACAAGCGGTTTCAGGGGACTTTTTAAACTTTCTCCAAATATGGATACGCTGATAGCTTTAGGTTCAACAGCATCTATTGTATATAGTGTAATAGCGGTTTTCACCTTGGAAAACTACATTCATAACCTATATTTTGAATCAGCAGCCATGATTCTGACCTTTGTATCAGTCGGAAAGTATTTTGAATCTCGTTCAAAGTCCAAGACCACAGAGGCTATTTCGAAACTTATGGACCTCTCTCCTGACACGACACTCGTCAGACGTGAAGGTGTAGAAATTACGATTTCAACTGATGATGTAGTTGTTGGTGACATTGTAATCATAAAAAGTGGTGACAGGGTTTCTATTGACGGAAAAGTTATAAGCGGTAGTGGTCACACGGATGAATCTGCACTAACGGGCGAAAGTATGCCTGTCGAAAAGAACTCTAACGATAATGTTTTTTGCGGTACAACCTTACTTTCGGGTTATGTTGAAGTCAGAACTGAAAAAATCAAGAGCGATACCACTCTTTCGAAAATCATTTCCCTTGTTGAAGAGGCGTCATCTTCCAAAGCTCCAATCGCAAAAATTGCTGATACTGTTAGTAAATTCTTTGTACCTGCAATTATTGCCCTGTCAATAATCACAACTTTAATCTGGAACTTTACTTCAAATGATTTTTCAACAGCCCTATCCTTTGGTATTGCAGTTATGGTTATTTCCTGTCCTTGTGCTTTGGGGCTTGCAACACCAACAGCAATTATGGTTTCCACCGGAGTTGCGGCGAGCAATTCAATACTCATAAAGTCATCACAGGCTCTTGAAGTTTTATCAAAAGCCAAAAGCATTGTTTTCGACAAAACAGGAACCATAACTGAAGGCAAACCTCAGGTTAATAAAATAAAACTCTTTTCAAAGATAGATAGAGATGAATTACTGAAAATTACTTCAAGTCTTGAAAAACAATCCGGGCATCCTCTCGCCCATGCTATTATCACAGCTTATGACAAAAACGACTACTATGATGTTGAAAATTTTGACACAATAGTTTCTAAAGGTATAAAAGGCACTATCAACGGTGTTACTTATAGGGTTGGTAACAAGACTTTTGCTAATCCAAACAATGTTACTGATGATGAAACTGATAACGGATTCACAAAGCTTTATGTCAGCAACGAAACTGAGCTTTTAGGTATTATTTATGTCTCAGATAAAATAAAAGAATCAAGCATAATTGCTATAGAAAAGCTGAATAAACTCGGCATTAACACATATATGCTCACAGGAGATAATGAAAGCTCAGCACAGTTCGTAAAAAATGAGACTGGTGTTGCTCACGTTTATTCTGGTCTTATGCCACACGATAAAGAAAGAATTGTAAGAGAATTAAAGGCCGATGGTGTGACAGTTATGGTTGGAGACGGAATCAATGATTCACCTGCTTTAGTTTCTGCAGATGTTGGCATTGCTATCGGAGCAGGAACTGACATCGCTATAGACTCAGCTGATATAATACTCACAAGAAGTGATTTATTAGATGTTCTCACTGCTGTAGAGTTAAGTAAAGCAACGCTTAAGAACATCAAAGAAAATCTTTTCTGGGCATTTTTTTACAATATTATTTTCATTCCGATTGCGGCTGGTGTTTTATATCCAAAATTCAACATCAGGCTTGAGCCAATGTACGGAACAATCGCAATGAGCCTAAGCTCGATTTGTGTTGTATCAAATGCATTAAGACTTAAATTTTTTAAACCAAAACATAATTTTAAGGAGAGTAAAAACAATATGAAAACTATGGTAATTGATGGTATGATGTGTATGCACTGTAAAGCACACGTTGAAAAAGCATTAAACACACTCGACGGTGTTACAGCTACAGTTGATTTAGACAAGAAAACAGCTAGCATTACAGGTGATGTTTCAAACGATGTACTCAAAAAAGCTGTTGAGGATGCAGGATATACTGTAATTTCAATTGATTAATAGAAAATAAGAAGGCTGTGTGCAAAATTGCACACAGCCTTTAGTTTTGCAGTAGTTAATTATTCAGCTTTTGGTGTATCTGTAGAGAAAACTTCTTTAACCGTTGTAGCCATAGTAGCTAAACCCTGAAGTTCTGATGGAATAAATATCTTTGTAGCCTTACCATCAGCGACTTTCTGGAGTGACTCAAGGCTCTTTAGAGCGATAACCTTATCAGTTGGAGCTGCTTCGTTGAGCATCTTGAGAGCATCAGCGTAAGCCTGCTGAACAGCTAAAATAGCCTGAGCTTCACCTTCAGCCTCTCTGATTTTAGATTCTTTTACAGCATCAGCTTTGAGGATTGTAGACTCTTTGAGACCCTCAGCAACGAGAATCTGACTACGCTTTTCACCCTCTGCATCGAGGATTCTAGCACGTCTTTCACGCTCAGCCTTCATCTGCTTTTCCATGGCATCCTGAATCTCGCGTGGAGGTAAAATGTTCTTAAGCTCAACACGGATTACTTTAATACCCCAAGCATCAGTAGCTTCGTCTAAGATGATTCTAATTTTATCGTTGATAGTATCACGGGAAGTGAGTGTGTTATCAAGCTCAAGATCACCAATGATATTTCTGAGTGTTGTTGCAGTTAAGTTTTCAATAGCTGAAAGTGGACGTTCAACACCATATGTGTAAAGTTTAGGGTCAGTGATTTCGTAGTAAACTACAGTATCAATCTGCATTGTAACGTTATCTCGTGTGATAACCGGCTGTGGCGGGAAGTCAACAACCTGTTCTTTTAAAGATACTTTCTTAGCAATACGGTCAATGAATGGAATCTTCAGGTGAAGACCTGTACCCCATGTTGCGTGATATGCTCCAAGTCGTTCGATAACAAAAGCATGAGCCTGTGGTACGATTTTGATGTTACTGATAACAAGCAAGAATACAAATAAAACTAATGCAATAATAATGATAAATTCCATATATATACATCCTTTCTAAAATACCAATGATTATTTCACAGTTTCAACTACGAGTTTAGCTCCCTCAATAGCTTTGACTACGAGTTTACTGTCTTTTTCAATTACATTTCCGTCGGCACTCTTGGCACTCCATACACTGTAACCTACCTTTACCTGACCTGTGGCAGAAACGTTATCGATAGCGATAGTCACAACACCATCTTTACCGATGTATTTATCAGAATTAGTATGTGTGAGTTTCACCTGTGTTAAACGTTTAGCAAGGGGTCTTGTAACAAGTAAGGTAATCAATGTTACCAAAACAGCGACAACAATCTGTATCCACAAAACATCTGTGAAAAGAGAAGTGATACATCCGCCGACTGCTCCCAAAGCAAACCAGATAGAAACTAGCTGTGCTGTGGTAGCTTCTAAAACAAACATAACTACTGCTAGTATTAGCCAAAATATCGACATAATTCTCATCTCCTTGAGGAAATTATATCACCACTTAAATTAATCGTCAATGTAGTTTCGATTAAGAATATGTTAAATTTTTGTCAAATTCATTTTCTTTGACTTTTATGTGCTATGTGGTATAATAAACACATATAGAAAAGGTGGTGTGAATATGGCATTTGACACTTTTGATGAAGGCATCAGCTTAGGCGGTGTTAGAAGTAAAACAGAGATTAGAACTCTTATCTGTTATATATTCGATAGGGTTTCTGTCCCTATGAAGAAAGAAACTATTGTTACAGCGCTTCAACAAAAGGGACTTGCTAACTACTTCGAGTGCAGCTCGAGCTTCGATGACCTATGTAAAAGCAAAAATCTTGAGCTTGTTGACGAAGAAAAAAAGCTTTACTTTATTACTGACTCAGGTAAACTTATTGCAAGACAACTCGAAGACACTCTTGCCTACACTGTCAAAGAAAAGGCCTGTGAATGTACACTTTCGCTCTTAGAAAAAGAACGCATAGAAAAGGAAAACGTTGTAACTATCACAAAAGTTGATAATGGCTATAATGTTACTTGTTCTATTTCAGGTGGCGATATGGATTTGCTTAAATTCACACTTTATGTTCCGGATATAAATCAAGCAAGAATTGTAAGAAAGAACTTCCACAAAAATCCTCAACAATTCTACAACACAATTATCGCTATGCTCACAAGAAATAAAGGTGCGGTTACTGAGGCTCTGAAAGATTTGAACTCTATACTGTAATTACAGTAAAACTGAAGTCAAAATTAAAAGTGTCACACCTGGGATACCGCCCGCTATCGAAGTCATAAATGATAGTTCAGAAAGAGGAACTAAAACATTAGTGTAATTTGATAACACGTTCACAAGAATCAAAACCAACGGTCCACATAGTATTGAAACTAAAGCCCTTTTACAGGGCTTTTTCTTTTTGCCAACAAAATGAAAAATAGAAAAAACAATAAAAGAACCTATTGAAAAAATCAACAACCTTATCATACTTTATCCCCAAACAAAAAAGACTATCGGTTAAACCGATAGTCAATTTTATGAGTTAAGTATTCAAAATTATGCTGCAAAGAAAGCAATAATATTGAGGGCAAGTACAACAGCAACAAAGCCAAGAGCTACCCACTTTGTAGCTTTAGCGAGCATTGCGTCGATTGAACGAGCCTTATTCTTAGAGAAGAATGTATCAGCACCACCGGAAACAACGCCGAGGCCCTGAGTATTACCTTCCTGAAGAATAATAACGATAATCATAACCAAAGATGCAAGGATAAGTAAAGCACCTAAGATATAACCCCATACTGACATATTTATCTTCCTTTCGTACAAAAGTAATGAAGTTCTTTAATAACTAGTTAATAATAACACAGAAGTTTATATAATGCAAGCATTATTTTTAATTATAAAATTGAAAGCTGTTGAGCCTCATCTTCTTCGCTAGGAAGCGCTCCGAGTGCAGGTAGAGTACGTGTGCGGTAGCGTGAAGGTTTAGCGAAAGTACCTTCAACATAAGGAATGATATCCATAACACGATGGCCTTTCTTAAGCTTCATAACTGCTACACCCTGAGTAGATTTAGATGCTTTAGCGTTGATAGAACCACTATGGAGCAGAAGTTTTCTGCCAGACGAAGAAGTAAGAACGAATTCACAATCAACAGCACAGTAACCTATACCAGCAAGAGGTGACTTGTCAGAATAAGCGTTAATGAGTTTTTTACGGTTGGTTTTAGTCCAGTAGGCATTAAGAGGAACTTTAGCGACCTTACCATTCTCAAACGCAAAGACAAGATATCCCTCGTAATCTTTAGTGTTAAGCATAAATACCGCCTGCTCTCCCTCATCCATCGACAGTTTAGCAGGAATATAGTCGCCATAAACGCTCGCTTTAGTGTCGGCAAATTCGTGAACTTTCGCTTTATAAACCTGACATTTGTTTGTAAAGAACAAGAGGTCAGTGTTATTAGTCGTTTCGAGAGTATTTACAATTTCGTCGTTATCCTTGAGCTTCTGTTCGCCGCTCATTCTTAAAGACAGTGGTGTTATCTTTTTGAAATATCCATCTCTTGTAAAGAATAAATGGACAGGATAGTCAGGTATCTCCTCGGCAATATCAACATCAGCCTGAGCGTCATCAATATGAAGGAGTGGGCATTTACGCTCTTTGCCGTATTTTTCCGCTACTTCCTTAAGCTCTCTAACGATGATGGTTTTAACTCTGCCTTTGCTAGCTAGAATCGCTTCTAGCTCGGCAATTTCTTCAACAAGCTTTTCAATATCCTTAGTACGCTTTAAAATGTACTCACGATTCAAGTGTCTCAGTTTAATTTCTGCTACGTACTCAGCTTGAACTTCATCGATTCCAAAACCAATCATAAGGTTTGGTACAACCTCAGATTCCTCGTCTGTTTCACGAACAATTCGAATAGCCTTGTCAATATCTAAAAGAATTAGTTCCAAACCTTTCAAGAGATGGAGTTTGTCACGCTTTTTGTTCAGGTCGTAAAAAGTGCGGCGACGGATACACTCAATACGAAACGCTATCCACTCTTCCAAGAGTTCTTTAACACCAAGAACCATAGGTACGCCGCCAATAAGAACGTTGAAGTTACACGAGAAGCTGTCTTCAAGTGTCGTGAGCTTAAAGAGTTTAAGCATAAGCTTATCAGGGTCGGTACCACGCTTTAAATCAATAGTAATCTTTAAGCCGTCTAAACCCGTTTCATCACGTATATCAGCGATTTCTTTAATTTTTCCTGCCTTTACTAGGTCGATAATCTTCTCGATGATAATCTCGACCGTTGTAGTAGGCGGGATATTAGTGATATCAATACAGTTGTTAGATTTATCGTAAGCATATATAGAGCGAACTTTTACAGCTCCTCTACCTGTACGATAAACTTCACGCATATTTTCTTCGTTATAAATAATCTGAGCTCCGCCTGAAAAATCAGGAGCAGGGAGTGTTGATAAGATATCGTGATCATTGTCGCGGATAAGTGCCGCAGTAGTTTCACAAATCTCTCTTAAATTGAATGAACAGATATTTGATGCCATACCAACAGCTATACCTGTGTTAGCGTTAACTAATACTGACGGAAAACTAGCAGGTAAAAGCACTGGCTCTTTCTGAGTATTATCGTAGTTATCCACGAAATCTACTGTATCCTTGTCAATATCTTTAAACAGTTCATTACACAGAGAATCGAGTTTCGCTTCTGTATATCGTGATGCTGCCCAAGCCATATCACGAGAGTAAAACTTACCGAAGTTACCTTTTGAGTCAACGTAAGGGTGAAGCAAAGCTTCATATCCTCGTGACAAACGCACCATAGTATCATAAATAGCCGCATCACCATGAGGATTGAGTTTCATTGTAGCACCTACGATGTTTGCTGACTTTGTACGAGCGCCTGAGAGAAGCCCCATCTTATACATTGTATAGAGAAGCTTTCTGTGTGATGGCTTGAAGCCGTCTATCTCAGGAATAGCACGTGACATAATTACGCTCATAGCGTAAGGCATATAGTTGACCTCAATAGTTTCGGCTATTTTCTGTTCAACTACATCACCTGCACCGGTGATTACACCGTTTGCTATCGGCTTTACCTGGATATTTTTTTCTTTCTTTTTTCTAGCCAGATATATTCACCTATTATCTTTAGCTTACATCTAGATTGTCGGTATAATCAGGACCATTCTCAACAATAAAGTCCTTTCTGCCCTGAAGATTATCACCGAGCAGGATATCAAAGATTTGAGCAGTTTTTTCGATATCATCAGGCATAACCTTGATAAGTCGACGAGTAGATGGATTCATAGTAGTCAAACTCATCATATCAGGTTCGTTTTCACCAAGACCTTTGCTTCGCTGAACGGTGAACTTCTTGTTACCGATTTCTTCGATATACTGTTCTTTTTCAGCTTCAGTATAAGCGAAATAAACCTTATCCCCTGCTGTAATTTCATAAAGTGGTGATTCAGCGATGAACACCTTGCCCGCTTCAATCAAATCAGGAGTCAAACGATATATCATAGTAAGCAGTAGCGTTCTAATCTGGAAACCGTCAACATCAGCATCAGTACAGAATATTACTTTTGACCAGCGAAGGTTGTTGATATCAAAGCTACTTATATCCTTGTTAGATTTTGATTTCACCTGAACACCACAGCCTAAAACTTTGATAAGGTCAGTAATAATTTCAGACTTAAAAATACGATTATAATCCGCTTTCAGACAGTTGAGGATTTTACCTCTGATTGGGATAATCGCCTGAAAATCCGGGTTTCTCGCCTGTTTACAAGCACCAAGCGCAGAGTCACCCTCCACTATAAACAACTCGCGTTCGTTAACGTCACGACTACGACAGTCAACGAACTTCGCGACACGGCTGGTCATATCCATATTTGAGGTTAAGTTTTTCTTTATACGAACTCGAGTTTTCTCCGCATCTTCACGAGAACGCTTATTGATAAGTACCTGAGCGCCGATTTTTTCAGCTTCCAGCGGATTCTCAATAAAATAAATCTCAAGCTGTTTACGCAAGAACTCAGTCATTGCGTCCTGAATACCTTTGTTGGTGATAGCCTTTTTAGTTTGGTTCTCATAAGATGTAACACTTGAGAACGATGAAATAACTATTATTAAGCAATCTTCAACATCGGCGAATGTAATTTTTCCTTCGCTCTTAGTATATTTATTGTTCTGTTTTAAGTAGTTGTCTATCATATAGACGAAAGCATTTTTGACGGCTTTCTCTGGGGCGCCACCATGTTCAAGGAAACTTGAGTTATGGTAATACTCGGTTGTATTTACCTTATTAGAGAAAGCGAGTGAAATATTGATTTTACATTTGTACTCGTCTTTATCAGCTCTATCTCGAACTTTTCGCTCTGTTTGCCAGGTCTGTACGGTTGTTAAGCCTGTTTCACCAACAAGTTCTTTAACGTGATCTTCGATGCCATTATCATATAAGAATTCCTGTGTTTCAAAAGATCTTCCCACCTGATTACGGAAAACAAATTTTATACCTGCATTAACAATAGCCTGTCTTTTGAGAACATCAGTAAAATACTCAGGTTGAATATCAATATCGGTGAAAACCTCTAAATCAGGTTTCCAAGTAATTTTTGAGCCTGTATCCTTTTTAGCATAATCTTCGACTTTTAGTCCTCCGACATTCTCGCCCTTTTCAAAGTGAAGAGTATAGCGTTTGCCATCTCTTCTAATATCAACATCCATATACTCAGAAGAATACTGTGTTGAACAAAGACCCAGACCGTTGAGACCTAAGGAATACTCGTAGTTGTTTCCCTCATTGTTATTATACTTACCGCCAGCATAAAGCTCACAGAATACAAGCTCCCAGTTATAGCGTTCTTCGTTTTTATTGTAATCAACAGGAATACCGCGTCCATGGTCTTCAATCTCAACGCTACCGTTAGAATAACGAGTTACAGAAATAAGCTTACCATAACCTTCTCTAGCTTCGTCGATAGAGTTAGACAAAATTTCGAAAACAGAGTGCTGACATCCCTCGATACCATCGGAACCGAAAATAACAGCAGGACGTTTACGTACTCTATCGGCGCCTTTAAGGGTCACGATACTCTCATTGCCATATTCTTGTTTTTTCTTAGGTTTAGCCATTTGCTTACCTACTTTCCTTGTAGTTTCTTAATTTTATCTCGTAAAAATGCTGCATGTTCAAATTCAAGTAGTTTAGCAGCAGCGTGCATTTCTTTTTTCAAGCTATCAATAAGCTTATACTTTTCTTCTTTTGAAAGTCTTTTGTAATCATCAGGTTTATCATCTGTATGAGTAGAAATCTCAAGTACATCAGAAACTTTCTTCTCAATAGTCTTAGGTGTGATATTGTTATCAACATTATACTGATGCTGAATTGTACGTCTACGGTTAGTTTCGGTGAGAGTTCTTTTCATTGATTCCGTAACAGAATCGGCATACATAATAACAGTACCATCAACATTACGCGCAGCACGTCCAACCGTCTGAATAAGTGAACGCTCACTTCGCAGAAAGCCTTCTTTATCAGCATCTAAAATAGCAACAAGCGATACCTCAGGAATATCAAGACCTTCTCTCAAAAGATTGATACCAACTAACACATCAAATTCTCCGAGTCTTAAATCACGCACGATTTCCATACGTTCAACGGTATCTATATCATGGTGCATATACCTGACTTTGATACCATAAGTTTCAAGATAAGCGGTGAGGTCTTCAGCCATTTTCTTCGTAAGAGTTGTAACAAGAGTTCTCTGACCTTTGTCGATACGCTTATTAATTTCAGAAATCAAGTCATCAAGCTGACCTTCAGTCGGTCGAACAGAAATTTCAGGGTCAAGAAGTCCTGTTGGACGAATAATCTGTTCAGCTACAACATCGGATTTTTCGAGTTCGAAATCTCCCGGTGTAGCGCTGACAAAAACAGCCTGATTAACGCGCTGATAAAACTCATCAAAATTCAATGGTCTATTATCAAGAGCTGACGGAAGTCTGAATCCGTAGTCAATAAGACTAGTTTTTCTGGCTTTATCTCCTGCGAACATTCCCCTGACTTGCGGGAGCGTTACGTGAGATTCATCAACAAACAGTAGAAAATCTTCAGGAAAATAATCGAGCAGTGTAAATGGTGCTGAGCCGGGTTTTCTGCCTGAAAGTACCCGTGAATAATTCTCGATACCTGAACACATTCCTATTTCCTGTAACATTTCGATATCGTATCGTGTTCGCTGTTCAATTCGCTGGGCTTCAAGCAACTTTCCGTTTTCACGAAAATACGCTAAACGTTCTTCAAGCTCACGCTCAAGCTCAGCGATAGCCCTGTTCATTTTCTCTCCGCCTACAATATAGTGGGAAGCAGGATAAATCGCCGCGTGGCGCACAGTCCCCATAAGCTCGCCTGTCAGCGGGTTGATTTCAGTAATTCTATCAATCTCATCACCGAAAAATTCAACACGAATAATTCTATCGCTTGAAGCAGCAGGAAAGATTTCAACAACATCTCCCCTGACTCGAAACTTATTTCGGATAAAGTTGATATCATTGCGTTCATACTGTAACTCGACAAGCTTTTTCAGTAGTTCATCACGGGATTTTTGCATACCGGGACGAAGAGAAATAACCATACTTCTATAATCAATCGGGTCACCGAGTGAATATATACACGAAACCGACGCAACGATAATAACATCTCTTCGTTCAGAAAGTGCGAGTGTTGCGCTGTGGCGCAATTTGTCAATCTCATCATTTATCGAGCTGTCTTTCTCAATATAGGTGTCAGTAGACGGGATGTAAGCTTCAGGCTGATAGTAGTCATAATAAGATACAAAATACTCGACAGCGTTATCAGGAAAAAACTCCTTAAACTCAGAACAAAGCTGAGCTGCGAGAGTTTTGTTGTGTGCTAAAACCAAAGTCGGACGATTTACTTTCTCGATAATATTAGCCATCGTGAAAGTTTTTCCCGAACCTGTAACACCGAGCAAAGTCTGCTCTTTGCAGCCATTGTTTATTGAATTTACTAGAGTATCAATCGCCTTAGGTTGATCACCATACGGCTCATAGTTTGATACAAGTTTAAATTTATTCTCCATAAACTATGGCACTCCTAAATCTACGCTTTAACTTTCTTTTTTGTAATTTGCTTAATTAATATCTCCGCAAGATAGCCTACTAATACCGATATAGCTAATAGTATAAGATAAATATAAAGACGTTTTATATCACCAAATGGTAAGAGTTTATACACTCTGATAACAACAACGTGCGATACATAGAGATTGAGCGATATACCGCCGAAAAAAGCAAAGAATTTATTTATAGGTTTACATTTTAGTATGTTCAGTATTCCTGGTAAAACTAATGTGAGAGGAATACCGCCAATCATATAGAACCATCTTTTGAATGGTCCTGTTAACACGCCCATATTCAATACAATAAAAGACACAATAATAAGTGCTGCACAAATAAGGTACGTGTACTTAGGTAAAGTCTTTTTTTCATATACTAATTTGCCGAAATATGAACCTATAATAAATACAGGAAGTCGAGTGAGGGCAATCTCAATTTTTGAGTAATATTCAGGATAGATATACATAACAGATATTGTAACCAAAGCTACAACTGCCAGTAAAATCACAAGACGAGAAAAATCGTTGAGAAACTTTCCTTTAAACAAGAAACCGTAAATATACGGATAAATTACATAAAACAAGAAAATTGCGGATACAAACCATATCTGCTGATCGCCAGAAATCCAGAAATCCAGCATAGTAAACTTACTGACAAACTGTAAAATAGACTCATTTTTAACAATACAGGTGTAAATCCAATAAGGCCCCGAGATAATAGCAACAGGCCAGAATAGTCGCGATATTCTCTTGCACATAAAATTATAGGCATCGCTGTTTCTTACATAAGAAAAATACAGAAAAATACCCGAACAAAACAAGAATATTTCAACACCCATATTACCAAGTCCGATAAGGTTATCAAGCGGTTTCAAAAACTTTGTGCCTAAAGTATAGTCAACACCGAACATCGGGTGAGCATGGAACAGCATAATCCAGAAAATACTGATACCGTAAATTTCAGCTTTATACTTACTGATATCAAAAAGTTGTAAGGATTTTTTCTCATTTACACTCATAGTAATCTCCTTTATAACTAAATCTCAAATAATGCTGGTGCTATGCCACTTTGCGCTAGCGATACACAATCATTGTCTGCAACAATGTAGTGATCAAGTAGTCGCACTCCGATTAGAGATAAGGCGTTGCTCACGTTAGCTGTAGCTTCTAAATCATCACGTGACGGCAAAGCTAGTCCACTAGGGTGATTGTGAGCAATTATCGCTGATTTAGCATTATATCTCAAAGCAAAATCAACTATCTTTCTGATAGGTAAGTTAGTATTATTAAGTGAGCCTTTTGAAACTATACCGCAGAAAACTTCTTTTCCCTTAGCGTCTAATAATAACAGCAACACATTCTCGTTTTCTCTTCCGATAAACTTGCGAAGTATACTGTCGCCTATGTTATCATAATCAACAACTTTGTTAATATTATTATGCTTATCATCAATGTAAAGTCGTGCCATTTCAGGAATAAGTTTCAAAAAACTAGCTTGAGATTCAGATAACCCAAAATTACGCAAAGCATCGTATGGCGCATCAAACACGGCAGAAAGAGAACCGAATGCGTCAAGCAAACGATGTGCTAATTCACTTGTATTCTTCATGTGGACACAATAAAACAATAAAAACTCAAGCGCTTCATGTTGCTCAAACCCATCAAGTCCATTGAGCAAAAATTTCTTTCTCACTCTGGCTCTGTGTCCCTCGTGAACATTATCTGTAGCCATCATTACCTCACAAATTGATATTATAATTACACATACTAACCCAATATATAGAATATACATAGGTATTTTAGCACAATAAGTTGATATATATTTTACTATAAAGAATTTCTACATAAATTTTCTGATATTTTTACAATATTCACATAAAAAAAGACCCGAGTAAAACTCAGGTCTTTAAAACTATTATTTTTCTGAATCTTCATCATCGGATTTAAGCTCAACTTCATTAGATAAAACAATCTCTTTTTTCCTATTAGATTTTTCCTTTTGTTTTTCTTCATACTCAAGTTCATCAAGATTTTTGTATGAAACAATCAATGAAATAAGCTCATACCCGAATAAAACCATTATAACCAGTATAAATACTATTAATCCATATGGTTTCAAGAAGAAAGTGTAAACACTATCAATAAATGGAACTTTACAAACAAACTCACCTAAAAGCTGATCTTCATACCACAGTGGGTCAGGAAGAGCGCCCTCAACAATACCTTGTGATTTAAAAACATATTCTCCATCAACAAGCTGAGGATCTTCAATCATCTTATGAGTGATAAATTTACCAGAGAAATCTCCTTCTTTACCTTTATAAGTGACAATGTCACCTTTCTCAATATCAATAGGTTCAGCCTCTTTAACAAGAATTACATCACCAATCATAAGCTCAGGCTCCATACTTCCTGATGATACACGGAAAATCTGGTAGCCGAAAACTGAAGGTGCTTCACCTGAAATGCGGGCATTAAACATCAAGATAAGTACTGCAATTAATACTATAAGCAAAACAGTACCTAAAATACCCATTATCTTTTTCGTAATTTTCACAGTGTCACCTTAGCTGTACATCAAATAAACCTGTGAAGGATTAAAGGTAACAGAACCAACACTACACTTCACAAACCATTCGACAACAAGCTGACCCGGGTTTGAATCAGTTGCTACATTATTTGGAACATAAGCGTTACGAATGATATGGATGTCAGTCTGTTCTTCTGAGAAAGTTCTACATGAGTTAGTAGGATAAGCTACACATAAACTGGAGTTACCGTTACTCGGAACAAAAGAAGGCAAGAACAACGATACAACAGTATCATAATCATCACTAGGATTTGTGATTACGGTTTTGTAGTAAGCGTAAACAGGTGTGTACACAGTACTTTCACTACCATCTTCTGCGGTAACTGTTTCAGAAGTAGCTTCAAGAGTAACATTGGCATCAGCAACTTCGGTGGTTTTGTAATCAGTAATCTTATTGCCTTTAGTTCCAGAGTAAGTAGCTATGGTACATTCCTGTGAACGAAGCTTTGTATCCTCCTTAAACTCAAGACCAATACCCTCTTCTATGTCAGGTTCAAACCATGAGAAAGATATGGTTGTCATGCCTAAAATTACAATTAATACTGCTAAAAGAACACAGATTGCAGGTAATATTCTTTTCATGGTTTTCACCTCCTATAATAATTAATAATTAAAATCAACGAATTCACCAATGATACCATTAGCATCGATTGAATTAGCTTTGTAAACAATGTTTGCAGCATCTTTATTTGGTACTGCAACATCAAATAAACCGAAAGAATAGAACTCAGTTGAATCATCTGTACCATCAAAGTCTGCAAAATTATTCGAGAAAGTCTTTGGATTACAGAGATAGAAATTAACATAACTCTCAGCATTCTTTGGAATAACTGCACGGTAATAGTTAGTGTCGCCTACCTGCTGCATAGTAACAAAAGTCTTAATAGTACTCTTATTACTTTCCGCATCCATAAAGCAAGCCCTGAGCTTATACTTAGAAAGGTTGACATTAGTATCATTAAAGAAGTAAATGGCACGTTCACCCTTATGAGTATTTGTACCAAATAAAGTTTTAATAGTAGCAGTCGCTGTATGATTAGCGCTATCAGAAGCTTTTACTTTATAATACTTAACTCCGCTTACTGAGTTGATAGCGTATTCAATAAGGAAGCTATTAATATAGCCTTCAATTGAATCTACGTACTCAAATGTACCGCTTTTGTTTGGTGTCAACTCACCAAAGGAATTTGAGGCATTAGTATCAGAAACAAAGAAGCTTGCTGCGTAATTGAGTACTCCACCCTTTAAAATAAGATCAAGCTGAATATCGTTAAATACACTTGTACTATAGATCTTCTGTAAACCAGAAAAGGCGTCTATCTCAAAACTATCAACCCTGATGAGGTAGTACTTAACAGTTGTTGACGCTGACGATGTAACCTTAACTAAGGTATGGTTATAAATATTAGATGTTGGAGTGATTGATAAAGTACCCTTATCAAAATCAAAGGTAGCAGCATTACCAGAAACTACTTCTGCTGAAAGCGCACTGTCACCAAAGTCACAAGTGTAAGTGAATGTAGCAGCATCGCCCTTAGAAGTTATCGCCTGCTGGATAGTATCAACTCTGTCTGTTGCTACATAGTCAGAATAGTTAAATACCCAAGTAGAAATAGCTCGTGGATAGTTGCCAGTATTGCCCATGTAAAACGCATTGTTTGTGTCAGCAATTGTACCCTGCGTTGAATACTGTGCAGTATTAGCAGCATTAACAAAAGTAACATATTTTGTACTAAACGGAATGTCAGCATAGTAAACATACTGACTATACTCGTTATAGTACTTGCGAGTCATAGTAATATTATTTTTATTAAAATCAGTATCACCTGATGTATTGGAATAGTGTACTAAAACGTTATTAGCGTTACTATTTCCCCATGCACATGTATCTGTGAAGAAGATACGACGAGTACCGTACGCTGTGTGTTCATCCTCAGCAAAAGCAAATTCATTGTCTACTGAAATACTAGCCGTAGCTGTTGAATCATCTTTAATATTGAATGTCGAACCATCAACAGTTCCGATCGATGCATTGTTAACAAGAACGCTACTTAACTTAGCGTTAGCATGGTCAGGCTTAGCGTGAACAGTAAGCATTGTGCCGTAACCAACTGAATCGCCGTTAAAGTAGTAGTTACCAAGATCGTCTGTTACATATACAGAACCATACTGTGGCTGAATCATATATATCTTAGGGTTAGAAACAAACTTTACAGTACATTCCTTGTTCTTATTAGTTAAAGTTACATTAAATGTAGCCTTACCTTCAGTGTCAATGGTAGCATTAGTAACATCACCGCTGACTACTGCATAACAACCATCAGGTGGTGTAATAACAACCTCAGCTTGTGCGTTATAGTTAAGTGGTTTTTCGACACCGAAAGAAACAGCAGTACCATCAATAGTCATCGAACCACCTGTAGTAACGTTAGAAGTGGTATCGATAATAACTTTAATAGTGCTATTTTTTGTAAGTGTAGCTGTTACCTCGCCTACATTCTGTATAATACCGCTCTTTGTACCCTCTACTGTTGATGAAGTAATAGTGCCGATTTCAACACCCTTCATATCACTTACGTAAAATCCTGTATTCGGTGTTACAGAATACGAAATATCGCTATTGTAATCAACGTAGTAATTACCTGCAGTAGTACTTGTCTTTGTGACACCATCACTCACATATTTAAAACTGATAGATGAAGCATTAGCAGGTAACTTAGGCTGAACTAAAGGTTTAACTGCAGTGCAATACTCAATAGTAACATCACCTTTAACGTGCTCAATAACTACTGTATCAGCTAAATTTTCGTTAATGTTAGTCTTTTCCCATGTAGTTGTGCCATCAGTTACTTTAATATAAGTGAAATAGTAATTTGATGGTGTAGCATTTGCACGTGCAAGAGCAAGTGTAAGAGGTTTGTTAGAAAGTATATGGTTATCTGTAATAGTAGTGCCTTCAGATTTGAGAGTAGCAGTACCATTACCAGAGCCAGTTGCCTTTGTAACAGTTATAGTATAATATCTGGTACTCTGGGTAACAGTTATCGACTGGGACTCTGAATAAACAGTCTCCCCTGTTTTTGTATTAGTGGTCTTTACTCTAAAGTAGTATGTACCAGTAGTATCAGGTTTCCATGTTGTATCCGATAAATCAGAGAAAGTAGAGTTATTTGTGCTGAACTGATAAGTCCGAGTGATGTACGCTTTTTCAGCATCAGCAACACTATTCACATAAGCACCGGACAATGTGACAGACTCAGTGTCATCAATATTATCATCACTCAAAGTGAAACCAGTATTATCACCATTTAAGTGACTGAATACCATATAGTGTGCTGTAGCGTTAATACTATTGTTTGAATAATATCCACCAGCATAAGCTTTAGCGTATACTGTGTATGATTGATCAACACCTTTTAGAGAAATATCTGAACTAAATGGTGTGAACACATTCTGAGTTGAATATCCGTCATCATCATCAGGATCGGTGGTTGTATAATACTTACTAGCACCACTTACAACGGTAGCGTTAGCAGTAATAGTGAATCCACTATCATTAAAAACAATGTAAGGGTTAGATTCAGTACCGTTACCAGAAACAGAAGGTGTCCCTGTTAATGTGAGAGCAGATGGGGTGTTTGGACGGAAATTAGCTTTTACAGATGCACCAGTAGCACTAGGAGTAAATGTTGTTGACTCAGAAGACGCACCAATAGTACCTTTAGTCGCATCTGTCCATCCAGCAAAAGTGAAACCTGTATTAGGAACTGCAGTAATAGAAATATACTCACCAGCTGTCACACTACCACTTAAGCTTGACGCTGTAGACGATGAGCTTGTAAGTCGTACCGTACCACCTGTATTAGCCGTCACAACATAAGTATATGTAGCTTTTACAGTAAGTGTCTGTGCAGCTGAAGTTGCCGATAAACCTGTAGAGGTACTTGTAATAGTGACATAAGTAGAAAATGTACCAGCTAAAGAAGGAGTCCAAGTATATGAACTAGTTGTACTTGCAGTATTAAGCGCAGTAGAACCATTCTTGAAGGTATACTTAATATCCCCACTTATTGTATTAGTAGAATATGAAGTACTATCAATCTTATAACTGATTGATGGTGTTGAAGCTGAGGAAGACAAAGTGGTAGACTGACCTAAAGTAATGCTATTAGGTGAAAGAGTAAGCGACGGAGTGCTTAAACTAGTAAGTGAGAAAGTACCCGCTGTACCAGAACCACTCCAATCATTTGTACCAGATAAATAAATACCATTGCTACTACCAGCAGAAAGTGGATTAGTATAGTTCCACATATTACTGCTGTTTCCTCGCCAGAAACGTATCGCACTATCACACTGTGATGTAAACTTGTACATATATAGGTAAGTACCAATACGTGTCAACTGTGCGCGGTTACTTGTGCTACCTGTAGTACTGTCATTAAACTGAATATACATCTGGCTACTAGAATCAGCAGTGAGCCATCCGGTGTTATTTCTAATATCGAAGTAAACGACATCGCCAACTTCAAAAGGAGTAACCTCTACTTTTAATGGTAATACTGTTACACAAGAAATTTTGTCCTTTGTAGGATTATATACAACATAATAGCCACCAGAACCAGGCCAACAGTTACCAGTACTACCATATTCATACATTGAAAGCGAATTTGGATAAATAGAAGATGAATTCTTATTACTACCAAGCCATGTACTTCCGTTTTTAACAACCTTAAACTGTTCTTGATTGCTGTAATATCCGGAGTAATAAAAAGTCTGTCCATTAGTGTCCGTACCTTGAGTCATTGGAGTAGATGTAGTATTCCAACCATTCATTGTACCAGCTAAGTAGTATGTATCTGCTGAAGTTGAAGAAATATCAGCATTAGCACCAAGGTTTGCAACCTGGTCTTTGTTACCCTGATACACAGCGAGAGTCTGAATATCAGCAACGAGAGAACCGCTCTCCCCTGTGTTAGTAGAAACAAAAGCAGAGAAGGTTGTTGAAACTAAACCTAAAATAAGCATAACTAGTAACGCGAATACAGTAACGTTACGCTGTACTGCCAAAGCTTTCATACGCTTTTTTTCTTTAATCTGCGCTTTAATTTCTGCTCTTGTATATCTTTTTTTCTGGCTCATTTCAACACCTCCTTATCAAAAAATATATAAATCATTCAGTAATATTGAAATAAATACCATCAACTAAATCGTGTCCATAAGTAAACACAGCTTCGTTAACACCTGTACCAGTGTAAGCTGTCCAACGATATTTGAGAGTTGTTACTGTGTTATCAAAATCACCAGTATACCAACGGTAGTTATCAAGTTGATTAATTGGAAGATATGTATTACCATTATCGATAGAATACTCAAGTTTAGAACCTTCGACGGTAGTCAATACATCGTTAATAACATTATCAGCAGAACCATCAACAACAACACCTATATGCCACTGACCGCGAGAAGTTGATGCTGCCATATCAGTTGCGTAGTACTTGTTGCTACCATTTCTCGCAATAGCCTCAGAATTCCATGTACCAGCGTTATTCTCTGTAGTTACATCAGCAAAGCGCTGGAAGGATATATAATCTTCAGAAGTTGTGCCGCTTTTGACTGGTACAAAAGCACCCCATGTGAGTGCATTACTATGTTTAGTCATATAATAGTAACGACGTGTACCATTAACAATAGCGCTGATTTTATATCTGAAGTCTTTGTTCATAGAAGCATCGACAAGCTCAGTTGAGAACAAGATTTGTTCAGTATTCATCCATGTACCTACACCCACAGCTTTTGACAGTGAAGAAACAGTACCTGTTCCCTCATAACCAAGTGCTTTGTAAACAGTTTTTCCGTCATACTCAGTAGGGTTAGACGCATCCCACTGAACTTTGATATTATCATCCTTGAAATCAGCTGCGCTTGTAAATGAGAAAATCGGATCGGTTACATCTGAAACAAAGTAACCTTTGTATAATTTTTCTGATGCATCATAGTACATTCTAGTAGCAGACGCTGAAGCTGTTGATGAATTACTAAGGTAAAGTCTGTTTTGCCCTGCTTTAGCAATGAACTGATAACCATTTGTGTTATATGCTTCAGTTGTTGCAGATGATGTTTGGTCTCTAAAGTACCACAGCTTAATCTCAGTATCGTCCCATACACCATAACCTGTGTTGACACCTTTGAACTTGAGAACACTCATAGCTTTGAAAATATAGACGTTACTATCATTAACAGCAGGTTTTGATATAGGCCATTTATAGTGTTCTGTCTTTACATTAGTAGATGCATTATATGTACCATAGAAAAAGTAACCGTGAGTTGGATTATCATTTAGATCTTTTCTCATAGCATCAGAGATACGTGGTGTAGGTTCACCATCGTCTGAAGCTGTAACCCAACGAGTGGCTTCGTTCTGAGAAGTTGTTGTTGTCATAGGAATAACAGAAGTAGTTGTTCCATCATTATGATAAAAATAGAGTTTCTTTGTCTGGTCTTCTGAAGTCACATGCTTCCCTTCGTGGCCCTCGACAGTACTAAAAGTATAATCCTCAAAAAAGAATGTCTGGAAATTAGACTCAGAGTTTACAAATTTAAGATTAATACTAACAGTAGCACCCTCAAGTTTCTTCTTGTTTTCGGCAGACAAAGCAACATAACCAGGGTCTTTTTCTTCAAACCAGATTTTGAGATTTACTTTTGTATCATCACCGCCACCTGTTGTTGAGAAAACGTAAATACTATTAGTTGTATTAGTCTGATAATTATATTCACTGCCGTTTGTTAAACCTGTAGTTGTGAAGTCACTTGATGTAGTATCTCCTGTCTTATCGTTTACAGGTTTGTAGGAAACCGTATCACGGGAATAAATTCGAGTATTCTGTGTATTAGTACCTGCTGTTACTACGATACGGAACGCACCTTCTGCAACTTTGAGTACGTCTTCTTCAATCTCCTGATCAGATGTCACAGTGAAAATGTTAGCATTATCAAAGTAATAGTTGAAAGTTTTCGCAGTTTCATTGTGAACCTGAAAATCGATGTTGTAATAACTTGTGTTGTAGTCAGTTGTGTCACCAAGACGGTAAGTAGTAGCGTTTGCTTTCTTGAAATAGAAATTAGTACCATCTGGCGACGAAGCGTGAGCCATCTGATACAATGCTGTTGGTCTGAAATAACTATTCAGATCAACCATATTCAAAGAACCATCTTTGACATCAAAGCGATAATCAATATTCTGTGAAATAGGTAAATTATCACCTTTGATAACAAGTGATGATGCTGACTCAATCCAGCTATACGTTGTAATTCCTAAAAGAATAATACACTCGACAAGTGCCACGATTGAAAGTATTGAATTTTTATTTTTGCCTTTAAAAAGCATTTTTGTAATCTTACTACCTCTGAATTTCTTCAAGAAATCTTTCATCGTGACACCTCCTTTATGTGTATTTTAAGAATTAATATTAAGGCCAGTCTTTAGAATTATAAAGTGTTGCATGTAATGTTTCGTTAGCAGTAACACCTGTTTTATGTGAAGAGCGCCATCTCTGGTTACTTGAATCCCATTGATAAATCATACCGCTGACTTGATCATCAGTACCAACGATAATATCACCAGTCTGACGACGCTGGTTGCCATAATCATAATCATTGGAGAATATAATACGATCATAACTAGAAACGTTAACATCGTAATAATACTGTTTATACCCAGATCCACCGCCTTCAGCGGTATTTGATGACCAAGTCATAGTGGTACCTGGCCATGCTTTTTCTTCACCGCCACCTTCTTTAAATACGTAAATCTCAGGATCCCAACTATCTCCACAATAACTTGTAGAACACTCAAGATAAACTTTTAAGAATAAGTAATCGATAGTACAAATGTTGTTTGATACCGTATTCAAATAACTGTAGTCAGAATCATTATTTGATGTGTTGATATCTTGTAGAGAAGTAATGTTCCACTTTTCAGATGTACTGTTAGGGTTACAACGCTCAACACGATACTTATAATAATTCTTGTTCGATGGAACTACGCATGCATAACCGTAGCCATCGCCTGAAGCTGCAAAGTTATCATTTCTATAAAGGGTTGTGTAATGGCTGGTACCACTAACTTCAGATCCATCAGAAGTTGTGTAAAAATGTACCTGTAAATGTGATCCACTCATTTTATCAGTAACTGCCTTCTTAGCCTGTATGTAAAGAATATCAGAACCCCAGTAGAAGTCACCACTATTATTTCCAGTAATCTGACCAAATTGTCCATCACAGGCTGTACAGTCCCACTTCATATGATAAGTAAGCTCGTTCTTATCAGAATTCAACGCGTATTTACTATCAAAATTAAAGTAACGCTTGAAAGTGATGAGTGGACGAGAATTGCCATTTTTAGAATAAACAACCTTTGGAACAACAAAATAATACATATCGTTTCCGGAACCAGAAGCTTTATATTCAATGTTCTGTCCGTTATACGTATAGTTCATAGTAAGTACTGAAGTGGTACCTTCTTTGGTGGAATTCTTAATCCACTGGTTTTCCGTACCATCATAGACAGTAAGAATCTTTGTTTCGTGGTCACCCCACAGACCACCGCAAGAACGTTCAGGCGCATTTGCTTCTTCTGTAGCATTAGTATCTTTAACGGCTTTAGTTGGAGCGCCGTCCGAGAAAGCAGAGAAGTAAACCGTACTATCTACAACAGCACCGTCCTTTCCGCTAAAACCACTAGTATCCCAATAGTTCCAGACTTCGTCCTCATTCATTGGATTTACTCGACGGAACATAATGTGATCGGAATTAACCAACGCTTCTGGCGCGCTACATTGCCAAATAGTAGGGTTACCTTCCTCATCATCGTGAACACTCATCTGATAACCCTTACCGGAATTAACGTCATAGAGCTGAATAACAGGTTTAAAAGAAACACCTGTATCAGTAGTGATTTTGTCATCAATCCAATTTTCCTTAGTTTTATCAAGGAACTTATATGTATACATCTTATCGCCGGAGTCTTTAGTTGCAAAGACAAGGTTCATATCGATGAATTTACCAGAATAAACATCCTCTGTACAGTCAGGATCAGTTCCCTCAAGCCAAATGATCATAGAAAGAGGTAATGTCTGACCAGGCTCAATTGTAAACAATGAGTGTTCCGATCCGTAATTATAATCATCGATAGAAGACGCAAAAGCAGGAATAACAACCCTAGATTTACCATTATTATCGTCAATCTGAGTAACAGGTGCGTAAGGTCGCTGGAAACCTGTAGATACACCAGGTGAAATAACAGGATAAGTTCCAGCTTCAACAGTTCCTATATAATCTTCCTGTGCATAGCCGAACTCGTTGTCTCCAGTTGGTGTACCGATCATATAAATATATCCATCTTTAACAGGAGAAATATCCTGAGTTTTAACAGCTCCGCCTTCGGAATTTCCATCATTAAAGATGATGGAATCGTATTTTGAATTAAAAGTATAGTAGTAAATAGATCCAGAAATGTGTGTCATTGGTTTGCCAGGCCAAGCAGAAAGTGGAACATCATCATCTTTGGTGTTCTTATCATTTGCCTGCCAGATGTAAGCATAAGGCTGTTTCCAACCGAGAGTGTTGTTAAAGTAGACAGTAGTCTGACCTTGTACTTCACCTGTATCTTCATCACCTGTACCACTATCTCCTGTATCGTCGCCTCCTACATTTGGTTTATCTCCATTGTACGGAACAGGATCATTTAACATCATACCATTACCGCCATTGTAGCTACCGGTATAAGCTTTACCATTATCATCAAGCCTAAAAGAGTACATACTATCAGCTTCAATCTTCGCATTAGGTAACTGAACAGTTGAAGTTGTAGTACTATTGCTATTTGCACTATCATGGAATTTTACCCATGTATAAAAATTAGTTGGGTTGAAGTTTGAAAGTGAAGCTTGTAAATCAAGATAATAAATATCAGAGTTAGTATCTAATTGTTTCATTTGTATACGTTTATTGGAACCTGCTTGAGCTGTATAATCAGTCTCAATCCAGACATCAGTCCAGGTTGAACCTGACTTATTAAAATAGATATAAAAACTGTTTTGAGTATCACCAGGTGAATCAGGGTCATCAGGCTCCTCAGGTGTATCGCCATCGTATTCTTTAGAAAGAAGTGATGAAGTGATTCGACCAGATTCACCATCGTTCTGATAGAAAGCAATACGGATAGCCTTGCTAGCAATAGACTCTTTAGTATCAGGATCATACAAATTAAAATATGACTTAGAACTAAGGTAAACAGGCATAGCCGTCGTACCGTTATTAGTCAAAGTAAAGTCGATATTGATATACTTTGAGTTCATATCGTTAACTGTCGCTTCTCTGAACTTCATATTAGAAGTATCAATAGCATTCAAAGTTCCTGTTGTCGGAACAAAAATATTACGTCCATCAAGAGATGTAACAGGCTCAAACTGGAATTCGTTGAGATAGTTCCAAATGTTAACATAATCATTTTCGTTAGCATCGTTAAAGTCAATCTCAAGACCTGAGTCAGGCTCAACAGAAAGAACATCGGTGTTGACCGTGTTATTATCAGCAAAAACAAACCATGCGAAAGTACTCACACAGATAAGGATAATAACTTCGACAATGGCAATAACACCGATTAGTGGAGAAGTTTTAAAGATATTCAGTTTTTTGAAGTTAGATTGTTTCATCATAAATCTCCTAAAAACGGAATGCAAAAAGTTTTATGCGCCAGCTAAATCAAAATTAACCTGGAACTTACCGCCAGCTATAGCACGACGAGCCTCAGCGTCACAGCCTTCAATCCAGATGTTAACCTGAGTTTTACCGTAGTAGTAGTCACCGTTTTTATAGTTCACACTACAGATAGCGTCTTTGCTTGGATCAGTGACAGTATTTTCATAGATTCTATCCTCACCAAAATATCTCTCCTGTGCTTCATCATAGATATATGTATAATATTGATGAGTGAAAGTAGACGAACCAAAGGAGTCATCAATAACGTTGTCCTTAGTAAGACCTGTAGATAAACTCCATATCTCATTATTAGGTGTATTGAGATGGATATCTGGGCGTGGCAACCAAAGTAAGCGTGCTTCATTCTGAAGATTCTCTAAGTCCTCACCCTCATAAAAAACATCATAATTTACAAAAGAGACTCGAACTGCACCGACAACTGCATCTTTTGAGAAGTTTCCTTCTTTCGCTTTCCTACCATCATCATTGGCTAAAAGTTCAGTATCCACAAGATTCCCATCACCTGGTGTATCTTCGATAGCACCTTTAACAAAGGAACCTTCATCAAGGAAAACCTGACATGGTTCACTAGCTCTGAAATACATATCAAAGCAAATGTACTCCTTATTAGGTGAAACGGTAGTAAACGTACCACTGTTACGATCGATATCAACATTTTTAGGTTGCATAGACGGACGTACAAGCGTTACACCATCACCTGTGATATCAATTGGACTGAAATCGTGCAAAGCATCATAATGCTTACCATCAGCAGTAATACCGTCACGAAGATTCAGATTCTTTGAGTACTGCGAGATTGTGTATTGATAACCATTAACTGATGATTCAAAACCAACAGCCATATCAAAATACTTTGAAGCACTGGTCTTTACAGATACACCTGTTGCTTCAACAGGAGTAGCTGTTTCAGTAAACCAAGCAAGAGATGCTACAAATACCATAATAATTAAAGCGAGCAATAACATGATAGCTTTTATCATCAAAGATGTGTTCTGCTTACTCTTCATATTATTGCTCCTTTCGTTATAGTTTAGTTGTTAGTCGAGGTAATCCTCAACGTTTTCAAGATCAAGAATCTTTTCAGGTTTATAGTCAAGCAAGAGAGCTGCTTTCTTAGCAAAGGCTTTAGCTTTCTTCTTAGCTTTCTTAAGATTCTTGTTGTATTTATCTTCGATTTCTTTAGTAGCTGACTTAAGCTTAGCTTCGTATTTTTGCTGGTCAGTAAAGCCTTTAGCTGTAGCGATTTCGCTGTCTTTAGCTTTAAGCTTCGCTTCGTATTCAGCTTTTAGCGCTGAAAGTTTAGACTCGAAATCTTTCTCAAGCTTTGCAATTGCTTTATCGTTATTCTTTTCAGCATTTTTCATCGCTTTATCTTTCTGTGAAAGTTCTTTATCCTTCGCTTTCAAGTTAGCGATGTGAGTGCTGACTGTTTTATTAAGCTCATTATACTCAGAACGTGAATTTGTGAGTTCGTCCTGAAGTTTATTTGTCTTTTCGTTACTCTTCTCTATTAAGCTATCGCGCTCAACAACCTTTGCTTTCTCTTTCACAAAGTCACTCTTGAGGGTTTTGTAGTCACCCTCTAAAGTAGAAAGCTGTGTTGAAAGATTAGCAATCTGGCCGTTTGCGGTGTTAATCTGAGAAGCTTTTTCCTCTATGTCCGCAGCCTGTGTCGCGATTGTATTCTCATGCTGTGCAACGGTGGACTTAAGACCTGCGTTTTCGTCAGTCAACTCAGAATTTGCATTTCTAAGATCGTTAACGCTTGTGTTGAGAATAACAATCTGGGAAGCCTGATCTTCAATAGTTTTAGCTTGCTTAGCAGTTAAATCTTCAAGTTCTGAGATTCTAGCTTTATGTTCCTCAATTTCAGCATTAAGGTCACGAATAGTAGTTTCAAGAACAGAAATTTTATCATTAAGGAAGTCAATGTGAGCTTCGAGTTCCTTGATTTTAGCTTTACATCTTGCGACTTCGGCCTCGAGTTCTGCAACCTTAGCTTCAAGTTCAGCAATCTTAGCATTTAATGTATCAATAAGAGCGTTGAGTTCAACAATCTTAGCTTCGAGTGCAACGATTGTTGCAGCCTGAGCTTCGATAGTCTTCTTCTGCTCCTCAACAATGCCTTCAAGTTCAGCGATTCTAGCTTTGCAGACCTCGAGTTCTGCCTCGAGTTCAGCAACTCTCTGTAAAGCAGCTCTGAGTTCTTCCTTAGTTTCTTCGAGTTCTTTTTCTCGAACATCAAGGAGTGTCTGCAACTCTTTGATCTTAAGATCACGCTGTCTGACTTTTTCTTTCTCTTGGTCAAGTTCAGTAGTGAGCTGAGCGATGATCATATCGCGCTCACGGACCTCCTTGAGTCTAAGAGCCATTTCTTCACGTCTAGCTTCGTAAATCTGCTCCTCAAGCCATTTAGCCTGTTCTTCTTCAGGTTTATTAGCCTCAGCAGCTCTACGCTCATTTTCAGCGATATACTCTGCGTGGAGCTTATCTTTCAGCGGTTTGTTGGTGCTGATAGTCATAACAAAGTGCTGGAAAGCCATTACATCGTAAAGTTCGCTCTGAGTGTCAGAATCCATTTCGCCGGAAAACTCATTAGACTCTACAACGTAACCTGTCTTACGATAAGCTTCTATGAAAGACCATAACTCATTACACTTTGAGAAGTTAGGGTTCTTTTTGATACAGTTAGTTTTGTTAATTGGTGAACGAACCTGAATACAACCCTTTAGTGCCTGAATGAGGTTTGTGTTAACAAAATCATCAAGCATCATACGGATACGAGTGATACGTTCGTAGTCAGTAAGATTCGAGATATCCTCTTCCTTATCGACCTTATCACGATCGTGAGATTCAGAAGCGTAAGTGAGATTAAAAGCAAACATCTGATTATTGAGGTTAGCATAACGCTTCATCTCAACGCTTGTATATGAGTCATTCGGAGCTTCTTTCAAAGCACGGAAACGTGCTTCAACGAAAGAAATAGTTTTAAAAATAAGCGTGTATAAAAATCTATTTTCGTATGTAGCGTAGCTATCTTCACGATGGGTATTAAGAAGCTTAGACGGAGAAACAGAACCATCAGGATCAACAGCCTGAATAAGGCTAGTGTGCTGTGTTAAGTGACGGACAGCTTCTTTAGTAACCTGCTTTACTTTGTCAACACGGTCAACTTCTTCATAAGTTTCGATGAATCTACGCTCTTCGCGGATGGCTTTATCCATATAAGGGAGAGTTTCTTCAATCTTCTCTACCCACTCCATATCGATAACTCGGTTGTAAGCGTTACCTGCAAGAATATCCTTACCAGTATCGCTGTCTTTTAATGCCCCAGTTAAATATTCTCTTGTAAAATCCCCTTCGAGTGTCTGCTGCATTTCAGCATACGCGCGATAGTATCTACTATAATCTAACATGGGGACTCACCATCCTTTAAGTAAAGTTAAAATCTAAAATCACATCATCTTCTGAAGCATTCTTACATATTCTTTACACTCGTTCATATTCTCTTTACCAAAGAGTTGATCAAGCTGCTGAACAAGACCATCGATCTCGTCGCGGATGTAAGAAATGTTGAGTGCTTCAAACTTTCTAAATACCTTCTTAGCAAGGCAATAGTCGATACCGTCAATTTCAGTACCACCGCATCCAACATAAGCAGGAACGAAGTCTTTCATCTGCTTCATAACACGGTTACCGAAAGCTACACGGAAGTGTTCAATTACATAGTCATCAAGAATTTCAATTTTCTTGAGGTTCTCTTCAGAGATTGGATAAGCTTCAACAGCATCTGAAAGAAGTTTTGTCAAATGCTTGTAGTTTATAAAGATAGGCTCTGTATCAGGAGCATCGAAAGGTTTACCCTTACTGTTAATATCAATTGGCAATGCACGGTCGTAAACCTTATCTGTGATAGCGAATGTAGAGTCGTCGTTGTTAGCAGTACCAACGTACCAAATATTATCAGGAACACAGATTTTACCATTATCGAAGTGAGCAGGGTCATCAGGCCATGGAGCAGAAACTAACTCGATAATCCACTCATCGTGAGCAGGCATTTCAAGAATTGAAAGCATCTCAGCAAAGTAGTACTCGACACGAGCGATGTTCATTTCGTCGAGGATTACAACGTAAACATTCTCATTGTATGAAGCTTCATAAAGCGCACGGAGAAGTTCGGTTTCGTTGTACTTCTTAGTAAATTCGTTGAAGTAACCGAAAAGCTCAGTACGGTCACGCCATGAAGGCTGAACTGATGCGATAACAGCAGGGTTCTGAACGAACTTACCAAATGCGTACGGAAGCGATGTTTTACCAGTACCGGAAATACCCTGTAAGATAAGCAAACGGTTTGAAGCGAAAGCTGCGACAAAGCAACGTAAAATCTTGATATCATAGAAGAGCTTGAGTCTTGAACAAGCGAAGTTTCTGAATCTGTCACAGAACTCAGGAAGAGTAATATCCCAATCGTACTGTGGTGGCTGATAATCAGCCCATTCATTATCAATAGCAATAAGCTTGTTGAAACGACCGCCCTTGACTTCTTCTTCACCCTTGTTGAGTGCTTCCATCTCGTCGCCTGTAAGCTCAGAAATTTCATTAGGGTTCAGACCGATCTGTGAAACCTTCATAGAAAGAATCTTGTCTTTCTCGAGGTTCATACGCATAACTTCTTTATTTAAAGCGTTAACTTCATTAACAAGGTCGTTTGTGTCCTTAACCTTCTTCTTGAACTTAACAAACTTTTTAACCCACATAACGATAAAGAAGATAATAAGACCAAGTACTGCAGCGAGTAATATAATAGCAATAATTGCGATTACCCACGCAAGGCCTCCTAAAGTTGTAGTGTAGTTCTCAATAATCTTGACATATTCAGAGAAATTGAACATGCCAACGATTCCCTTGGCAACGCCAACGATAGCGCCCCAGATAGAACCGAAGAACTGACCTAAAAAGTCAAATAAGAATTTAAAGATGGTATCCATAATGTTCTACTCCTTTATCGATTTAAGGATATATAAAATAACGTAGCATAAAGCCACTAATTATTTCCAAAGTAATGTTTGAGGGAGTTTTTTAGTACAATCCCTCAGTCAGCTACGCTGACAGCTCCCTTTACACAAAGGAGCCTTATTTTGTGTGCTTCACACTCGGACGACCAATGATCGCCCCTACAATCTTGTATTTAACACTTGGACAACCGATGGTCGCCCTTATATTATGATATTACGGGACGTCAAGGATGCCGTCCCCTACATTAAACTTCCTCTTCGGAAGGTGCATCAGAATCTGATGCTTGGGCGTTTTTTAACGCCATAAACTGTTTAAACTGCTCGTATTCTTCAGCAGACATTTGTGGAGCAGGTTCAGAAGAAGGAGTGTTTTTCTCCTTTTCTTCGTCTTCTTTAGCCTTTTTGTACTCAACAAAGTTAATAACAACTTTGATAAGAACATAAAGGAAGAAGAAAATCATTGGTAAAAGGATGCAAAGGAAGAAGCCGAGCTGTGAGTTAATAAACTCATAGGCTTTACCTACTCCTGCAATCTTAATACCATCAAAATCATTGGTATGGAATTTTGCAACAATTGCATTAGCGTTAATATAATCAGCAACAACTTCCTGATCAGGAACTGTACAAATAGAACGGTTGTCGCCCTGTGTTTGGTAAACAGGTTCACCATCTCTATCTTGTACACCAACGATTCTATGGCAAATAAGCTGTTCACCTAAATGCTCATTATTCTGTAAGTAACCTTTGTATGTAATTATATCACCAATCACGTATGTTTCAGGGGTGTCACTTTTTGCGTTATTAGTAACCTTGCCGATGATGACGTCACCTTTTTTGAAGTCGCCACCCTCGTAGTCTTCACTACCACCATCCATGGAGTCAGACATTACAACCTGAAAGGTGTAGCCAAAAATGTTAGAAATACCGGAGGATTTAGAAGTAAGTGCTAAAGTTGCAACAAGTATAGAAACAACTAAAACCAAAACTATTAAAATGTTAATCAATGTGTTTAAAATACTCTTAAATACTTTCATAAATTCTCCTTGATATGGGTTAATTGAGATTTTTCAATCCCTCCACCGCTAAAGCGGTCCCCCTCCCTTTAACAAGGGAGGCAAATTTGTTGTCATCTGTGCCTCCCCAACTAAGGGGAGGCACGAACAACATTTAGTTTAAATAATCATTTAACTTCGTTAATCAAATAACTTAAGGAGCAGCCTTAAGTTTGAAGTCAAGATCAATACCAGAAATGATCTGAGTAGCATTTACTGTACCAACCTTGTCTGAGTAGCAGTCTCCATCCTGGCCATCGAGGTATACGTAAACTGTTACGTAGTTATCTTTGTCAGCAGCGTCAGCTGTGAGGTCAGCACCGTCAACAACCTTAACACCATCTTTACCTACAGCTGTAGCAAGAGCTGGATTGAAATCACCAGCAGTTTTAGCAGCTGTTGTTAATGTGCCGTTAGCACCTGCAGAAGAAATGCAGTATGTACCGAGAAGCTGATTTTCGTTATTAACAACAGCAACACGGATAGCGTTTTCCATAGTAGCGTTAGCATTCTTTGTGATTGTTACACCTGTGAGGTAAACGTTATCTGTTGTAGCGGCAGAACCATCAGAAAGTCTGAAGTAGATCTTTTCTGAGTAAACAGCACCAGTAGCTTTGTAAGTACCAACAGAAGCTGAAGTCATAGTAGCATTAGGATCATAAATTTCGTCACCGGAATCTTTAGCAGCAACAGTCCAGAAGTTAGCTGGAGTTGTCTGATCCTGAGAAACTGGCTGGAGATCGAAAGCCTTAGGTGATGTGTAATACTCATCTTCAGCATTCTTTAAGAGGTTGCCCTCTGAATCCTGAGCAGCGTTAAGAATAGCATTGTGTGACCAAATGTCAAATGAATCTGTCTTAACTACAAGACCAGTTGAAGCAGTAGTCTTTAAAGAAAGACCTGCAGCTTCTGCGTTAGGGTTAGCAGCGAACCATGCGAATGTTGCAGAACCAAGAGCTACGAGAGCTACGAGGAGCATAGCAACAGAAGACAATAAAGCCTTCTTTCTAAATGTTGTGTTTTTCATGAGAAATTCCTCCTTAATTTGTATCCCCCAAAAACACGTAGGGGATTGTTTAATAAATTATATATTGACCACACGAGTACGCCTCATATGGTAAATACCAGAATTCATGGGAGTTGAAATTTATGTTCTCTCCCTCCGTCACCTATCGGTGACACCTCTCTCATCGGATAGAGATATTTTTGTGCTTTGCTTTCGGGACATCAAGGACGCCGTCACACACAAATACTTGATATTTTTATCCAGACGACCAATGATCGCCCCTACATTCCCCTACCTTTAAACAGGTGAGGCTTTCAGCTCGGCTCTTAGATATCACGCCTCGTTACTCTTCGCTATTGCTCAAAAATCCACAGTCTCGCATTGATTTTCTACGTTGACATCATCAACTACGAAAATACAGACTCGACTTTGATCTTGTGAGGGCTACGAGCGTCGGCGCTTAAATTTCCTCTCCATCTACGTTGAAGAGCCACTGCATTTTAACGTAACCACCCATAATGTCATTCAAGCACTCAGGGTCGTTACCCTCAATCCAGGTAACGATTGTGTACTTAATAGTTTCGTTAGGCTCAATGTCCTCAGTGAGGTCATTGAGAAGAACGTAGTCGTTAAGATTGAGATCATCATTACCCTCAACGAACTCGAAGTTAACAATATCTTCGAGTGGACTACCGTCACGGTTCTTCTGAGCGTAAATTGTAGGCTCGCCGTTTCTGTAAATCATAACACGGAGTGCTTCGTCAGCGTTCTTAGCGATACCAGTGAACTTGAGTGTACTTTCTAAATCAAGTGTTTCCTTACCGTTATTAGTAAGATAGAAAGTATAAGCAAGGTAGTTCTCACCGTTATGCTCACCATCAGCCTCAGTATCAAGGTCAGTTGGAAGCCAATCGTATGTAATGTTAGTAACTTCAGTAACGTTCTGAGCAGAAAGCTGAAGCTTAGGGTCTTTCATAGAGCCATCATCGTTTAACGATTCGCTGATGATGATACCCTCTTTAGCCGCGCCGTTTTCAACAGAAATTACGAGGTCACCGATTGTTGTAAGTAACCAAGAGATAATCCAAAGAATAATAAGAATGAAAATCGCGATAACAAGTGTTACTCCTGCTCTACGTTTCCAGCGAACAGTACGTCCGATGTCCTTACTATCTCTTCGTGCTAAGAATCTATCGAAGATGGTCATATTGCGGGCTTTGTCAACCGCTATGTCACCTTTGTCTTCGAGCTTCTTTAACTGTTCGGGAGTAAAAGGCTCGTCGTTATTAAGTTTTTTCTTAAACAATGGCATCAAAGCCACCTCCCAAAACTGCTATATATAATGTAATAGGAATTAACCAAATGGTGTATTGTCCTCATCAGTACCAGAGAACAGGAGTCTTACTGTGAGATTAGAACGCTGAACGTCATCGTCACACTGAGGGTCATTACCCTCAGCCCATACTCGAATTGTAACCTTCTTTGGTTCAAGTTCATTAAGATGGAAAAGACGAGTTGAGTTAGAATAGTTCATAGGCACTGAAAGATCGAATGTTGTCTGACCATTTACAGCAGAACCGACTTTGTTAGGTTCGTAAATAGCCGCAGGAGTTGCGCCCTCCTCTTCGAAACCAACTCTTACTGCCTGAATAACTTCAGCCTTAAGACCTGTTTCAGTAGTAGTAACAGAAGTGCCTTCGAAATCATTAGCATCATCACTTGACAGATGAACCCACATATCAGTAGAGGCGATAAAGTAACAATCAAACTCAAGGAATGAACCTTCTCCAGCTTCTCTAACTGCACCCTTCTCACTCTGGAAAGTGATACCGTTACTTGTTGTAACAGGGTCGAGCATCTGATCAGCAAGAGTGTAGTTACCGTGTGAAGCTAAATAACCATTAATCATCTCGTTAGTGATGGTCTTCTTATAAAGCTCTATATCCGGACCATGGTTCTCCATATCGACTCTCAGGTCTACACCTGTAGTAATATCCATCTGGATATTCTCTACACTTGCAAAGCTGTTGAGTGTAAACCACGCCAGAGTAGATGTGATAAGCACTAAAAGAGCTATAACGCAGAGCATAAAAGTTGTCTTACGTTTGATTCTAGCCTGGGCTTTGTTAAGTTTTTCAATTTCCAACAGGAGCTGCTGTTGATTTTTGTCCATAACAATCACCATTAAATATGTATATAAATGTATAATATAATCTGTATAATATCAGCAAATAAATCGTTATAAAAATAACAATAATCCTACTTCAGGACGCAATTACCCCAAAACATAATATAACCAAAGTAATTATATATCAAGTTTTGGTAAAAAGCAATAATAAATATTTAATAGAATGTGAACTGTAAATTTCTAGTTTGTAACTAAAAGCTATTTTAATGCACTTCAAAGAATTATAAACCGTATTTTTGAAGTTATTTCGCACAACCGTTTAGCAATATTGCACAAATTAGATTAAGTTTTTTTGTACGAAAGAGCAGGGTCTATTTTTATTCTAATACATTTTCTATATTAGAATTATAACACTTGATTTTCTCTTGCTTATGAAATAAACTAGATAATAATTATGGAGGATACTATGAAATACACTTCTCTTTCCCAATATCTGAAAAAAGAATACGGCGAAAAATACTATAAATTATCGCTTAGTTGTGCTACCACTTGCCCTAATCGCGACGGTATATGCGGTGATAAAGGGTGTATTTTTTGCTCTAGCAAAGGTTCGGGAGATTTCGCTCAAAGCGCACTACTCCCTATCAGCTCACAAATCGAAAAAGCAAAATCAGTCGTTAGTAATAAATCTCTAAGTGATAGGTACATAGCATATTTTCAGGCATTTACCTCGACCTATGGTGATATCAATTACCTCAGGAGTGTTTTTCTTGAAACTATTAAGCGTGATGATATCGCAATACTATCTATAGCTACGCGACCTGATTGTCTTAGCAATGAGGTTATCACTCTACTAAAAGAACTTGTAGATATTAAGCCGGTATGGGTTGAGCTTGGACTACAAAGTATACATGAAAGTACTGCACATTACATCAGACGAGGATATGATACCCCTGTATATTTTGAAGCTGTAGAAAAGCTGAAAGTTTTAGGCATACATGTTATCACCCACGTCATCATTGGTCTGCCAAACGAAACAAAAGAAATGATTGTTGAAACTGTAAAAGAAGTTGGGAAAGTTACAGATGGAATAAAATTACAACTACTACACGTATTGAAAGGAACAGATTTAGCTGTTGATTACGAAAACAGAAAATTTGAGGTTCTTAGTTTAGAAGAATATGCCGATATACTTTGTGAGTGTATATGCGTACTACCTGAAAACGTAGTTGTTCACAGACTCACGGGTGATGGTGATAAGAATACGCTCATAGCTCCACTTTGGACAAAGGATAAAAAACGGGTGCTAAACTACATAAACCATAGAATTGCAACATTCGAGAAAAATAACACTTGATTTTTTTCTTTAGGTTAGTTATAATACAAAGGCACTTTGATTTGTGCCGTATACGTAGAGTTGTCCGAGCGGCCGAAGGAGCAGCACTGGAAATGCTGTGTACCTTTCAGGTACCGAGGGTTCAAATCCCTCACTCTACGCCATAAATAAAAAGCACCCGTATCGGGTGCTTTTTGCTTTATATCATAAAGGGATTTGAACCCCAAGGGGGCTTCGAGCGTTAAGCAAAACAGTCCTGCGGACTATTTTGTAGCGAGAAGGTGCGAAGTCGGGTACCAAATGTGAAACATTGGGTCGACAAGCACGAATAATTTTTCAAAGACAATTATTATCCCTCACTCTACGCCATATAAAAAGGGATACCCAATCGGGTATCCCTTTTTATTTAACCTTCTGCGGATAGTGAGGGATTTGAAGGCGACTGTGCCAAAAAGAAAAAGCACCCGTATCGGGTGCTTTTAATCAAAGATAATTTAGTTTAGTGTTCTTAAGACAAAACTATTGCTTAAGTCTTGTCAACTCAAACATCTCTTCTCCTTCACCGAGGATAAGCGTATCTCCGTCTACCTTATAAGGCGCATCCGTGAAATCAGCAATATCAGCCATACTTTCATCAGCTTCCATTTTCAACACACCGTTTTCAGCAGTGTAGGTAAAAGGAACTGAAATTATCATAGCTGTCATAACACCTGTTCCATCCTCATTGAAAGAAATCGTAACTGCAACTCCGTCCTGCGAACCTGTCCATGTACCAACAATTTTGTTGCCACCACCGCCACACGCACACAGTAATATTGACAACATCAAAACCACTGCTACAAAAACACTTGCTTTTTTCATAAAATAACCTCCTTAAAAAACATAATAAATTAAATCTGAAGCAGACACCACTGTTCAGATAGTTAGTTCTAATTAAATTATACATATAAAAGGTTATTATGTAAATAACAGATTAACTAGAATCAACCTATTACTCATTGATTTAATAAAATATCAGCAATTATTCGAACACTTTTCTGCATCAATAGCTAAAACCAACATTAGTACATAAATTGCGTCCTGCGGATTATTGATGTTCATCACATAGGTATCAGTCCACTTGAAAACTTCTTTACTAATCTGAGCAACAGTTTGACCTTGTGCATTGAGAATAGAGTACTCCCAACCCAGCCAATCACCTATGATTCTCCAGCTGTTAAAATCAATATTAAACTTAGGTGTAACAAGTGAAAACTCTTTATTTACGCTTCCTATGTATTGCCCTAAGCGATATATTTCAAACTTTGGCAAAAAGGTAAATACACGTTGTTTAACCAACCCCATCTCATTACCAATGGAGTCATATATTCTTAACTGGTGTCCCCAAGCTAATTCACCTTTTACCGTATAAACTGTTCTACCTGATTCATCAAAAATATCATAGCTGTCAAACCAGGAAAACATTCTTTGCTTGAATAAAAGTTTCATAACTACCTCTTGTTATTCAGAAAACAAAATATCAAAGAATTCGTCATAACGCGTAATCTGATAATCGCATAAATCCGATTCGACAATAACTCCGTCACGATTAAAACGACAAGTGGTTATTCCTGCATTTCGCCCCCCAAGCATATCAGAGGTAAGGCTGTCACCAAGCATAATAACTCTGCTTTTATCAGTAACTTTAATGCTGTCAAAAATGAAATCAAAATAAGCTTTGTCCGGTTTAGCGTAACCTATTTCTTCGCTTATAAACATTCCGTCAACGAAGTCCTTAATCTCAGATTTAGATAACCTGCCTGTCTGTGCTTTTGTTAAGCCGTTTGTAGCGAGATAAATTTTGCAATACTTGTGTAGTTCTTTTACAAATTCGGCAGCACCATCAATCATAAACGTAGAGTTTGAAAGATTAGTTAGATATCTATCGTTAACTTCGACACAATCGATACCGCTGACTCCTATTTCAGAAAAGAATTTTTCAAAGCGAAGTGTCTTGAGTTTTTCTCGAGTCACTTCTCCCCTTTCAAGGGCTTTCCACATACTAAGATTTACACTACTATACAAAGCTAAACGTTCGTCAGTATAATCAATACCGTAACTTTCAAGCATAAGTTTAAATGAGTAAGCTTCGGCTTTCTTAAAATCAAACACAGTTTCGTCAGCATCAAGTAGTACAATATCAAATCTCTTTTTTGAGAGATCAAAGTTACTCAAAAGGTCTTCCCTCCGTATCAAAAACATCAACTCGTGTTATATCATAGTAAACTTCGATTGCATACTTTTCCTGTAAAGCATTAACAAGTAATGTAGGATTGATATTAGTTGTGCTACCTGCAGGAAGAGTTACTCGAACAACGATATCATGGTCGGTATCATAGTGTTTAGCGTCTTTGAAATACTCTTTGATATCGATTTTCTTGATACCTTTTTTAGTCTTTTTATCAACTAAGATTTCATCAGAGCTGAGAATTTCCTGAAATTTAGAATATAATTCTTCAACGGAAATATCATCGGTTGAGAGTCGCATTTTAAATTTAGCACTATTAATAGCGCCTGACTTAATCTTAGGTTCTGTAACATCGAAAACCTCTAAGCCGTGAGGCAAACATTTATTAAGCTCGACTTTAATAACATCAAGCTTTAATTTATCATCAAGTATACGCATATCCATACTCTCACGCTCGCCTCTGAATCCTAATGACAAAGGTAGCGAAAATGTAATATACGGATGAACGTTAAAGCCTTCGGTACGCCACACAGGAAGTCTGCTCTTCTGGATTGCACGAATCATAACTCTATTTAAATCAAGATGGGAGATGTATCTGCACTCATCGTCTTTCTTAAACCATACACGAACGTTTTTCAAAGCAGACACCTCCTTTATGCTTCATAGCACCGCAGTTAGAACATTTTTCTCTACAATGCGGTGTTGTTTCGTTTTCATAAGCCTTTTTGCACTCGTTGATAAGGAACTCCTTGGTAACTGAATAGTCGATATGATCCCAAGGTAAAATCTCATCGAAACTACGACGACGGTTAGCGTAAAAATGTGGATCTATTCCGCACTCATCAAACACTTCGAGCCATTTTTTAAGTGAGAAACAATCACTCCAACCATCAAAGTGCATTCCTTTTTCGCAAGCTTTTATTAAAACTTCATTGAGCTTTCTATCACCTCGAGCAAATACAGCCTCCATAAAAGAAGTGTCCGCATCGTGGTAATTATAGGAAATTTTCTTAGTGGTTAAGTTCTCTCTGATATGAGCCTGCTTGGTGTGTATAGTTTCAATGCTATCCTGTGGTTCCCACTGGAACGGTGTGAATGGTTTCGGAACAAATGACGATGAAGAAAGCGTTACTCTGACGCCCTTACCCTTTGGTCTGTTTTCTGCTTTATAGAAAGTGTTTACTACTTTCTGACCAAGTTCGGCTATTCCCTTAACATCATCAAGAGTTTCGGTTGGTAAACCAATCATAAAGTAAAGTTTAACGGTTGAATAGCCACCATCGAAAGCTACTAAACAAGTATCTAAAAGCTCGTCCTCTTTGACATTTTTATTAATAACATCTCTGAGACGCTGTGTACCAGCTTCAGGAGCAAAAGTAAGGCCGCTTTTTCTAACCGATTTGATTTTAGACAAAATATCTTCTGAAAATCCGTCAACTCGGAGCGATGGTAAAGATAGACTTACATTCTCATCAACTGACCACTCACTCAGCTTCTCGAGAAGTGGAACAATCTGTGTATAGTCGCTTGAGCTTAAACTTGAGAGAGAAATCTCATCATAGCCTGTATTTCGGCAAAGTGCGTGGCACTGCTCGTTTATACAATCAACGGACTTTTCTCTGACAGGTCGGTACAAGAATCCTGCCTGACAGAAACGACAACCACGGATACAGCCTCTGAAGATTTCTTCAACAGCTCTGTCATGTACAATCTCAACATTAGGAACTACAAAATTATCAGGATAATAAGACTTGTCCATATCCATCATAACGCGTTTTTCTATTTTCTCAGGTACACCCTCACGCTTTGAAGTGAAGCTCTTTATAGTACCATCTTCGTTATATGTCACATCATAAAGCGCAGGAACGTAAACACCTTTAATCTGAGAAGCAAGATAAAGGAACTCCTCCTTGGATTTGCCACTTTTCTTACACTCTCTGAAAAGCTCAATAACCTCAAGGTCAACCTCTTCACCATCACCGATAAAAAAGATGTCAACTATATCAGCAATGGGTTCAGGATTACACGCACAAGGGCCGCCCGCTACAACAATGTTTTTAAGTTCAGTACGCTCACTTGATTTAAGCGGAACATTTCCAAGTTTAAGCATATTGAGTACGTTAGTGTATGACAGCTCATACTGCAAAGTAAAGCCGATGAAATCGAATTCAGAAATAGGGTCCATACTCTCTAAAGCGTAGAGCGGGATATCGTTTTTTACCATCTGCTCTTCCATATCAATCCAAGGGGCAAAAACTCGCTCACACCAGATATATGGCTTAGAGTTAAACAGACTATATAGTATTTTCATTCCTAAATGTGACATACCGATTTCATAAGTATCAGGGAAACAAAACGCAAATCTAACATCGACTTCGTCTTTATTCTTAATAACAGCATTAAGTTCACCGCCAACATATTTGCCCGGTTTCTGAACTTTAAGAAGTATTTTTTCAAGTTTGGATTTAATCATAAGTCCTCCATCATTTTGTAAAAAGAATCGCTAACAGATACAGCGAAATAAGTAGTAACGAATAGTTGTATTTCGAATAAAACAGTACTAGTATACCGATAAAAAACAAGGGAAGTAATAATATAAAAGTCAGAGTTCTTAATATTCGTCTTACCGCTACAACGCATAGTTTTTCTGAAAGGATAAGAGTAAGCACATGTCCTCCATCGAAGGTTTCCAAAGGAAGCAAATTAAACGCTCCTATAAACACGCTGATAACAAACATAGGATAAGACATAAAGTAAAACAGAATAGCAGTCAGAAAATTAAGAATTGGTCCACTTAGTGTGATTACTAAATCGGCTAAGAACGATTTATCGGTATCAGCGTCAATCACGATATCAAACAACCGTAGTACAACAGATTTTGGTTTGACAGAAAACAACATCATAGCCAAAAGATGACCACACTCGTGAATAATTGCACATAAAAAGCACAAAAAGACTTTTCCTGACTTATCAAGTATAAGTACAATACTCATCAGTGCAACCGTCAGAAATGAAGCCTCAAAAGATATGCCCAAAAACTTAGCTTTCATCGAACGTTGAACTCTTTTGATCAAGCGTTGCTTCGAAATATTTGGAAAGGTCAATATCTTCAAACTTTTTAGAAGAAACAAGAGTGTTTTTCATCTGCTCCTCATACCAATTGCAAAGCAAATTGTATGTTTCGCCATCCATAGCTTTGAGCATAAATATCAAAATCGCTATAATAATACAAATTACAAGCTGAATACCAATAAGTGAAACAGGCTTTTTCTCTTTCTTTTTATTATCTTTTTCACTTATTGATGATTCATTAGGGACGTCATCATCAACCACTTCAGCTGTCATTGGTTCATCAAAACTTCGCCAATCCTCATCGTAGATAATCTCGTCTTTTCTGTATTCTTGCATATTACCACCTCAACAAAATATATGCAAAGGTGATAAACTTTAAAACTTAAGCCTCTAGTGTATCATTAACTTCATCGAGTTTTTTTAAGTCATGTTTCACTAGATTGATAAAAAATAATAAAGCAGCAACTAAAGCGACAACTTCCGCAATCGGAAAAGCATACCATAAAAGCAACAAATCAACCTGTGCAAGAATAAAAGCTGCAGGAAGAAGTACGAGCAACTGTCGCATTATTGACATAAGCATACTTCTGATACCCTTACCGACCGCCTGAAATAATGTTGAAAAAGTAATACCAACAGCTGCCGGAATAAAGCATAGGCTGATAACCTTGAATGCAGGAACACCAAGTTCTACGGTAAGCTCATCAGCTTCAAACAGCGATAGTAAGAACGGTGAGCCAAACTGGAATAATAACATTCCCAAAGTCATAATTACGCCTGCAACAAGCAAACAAATCTTCAAAGCGGAATACATACGCTTTTTATTTTTAGCACCGTAGTTGTAGCCGATAATCGGCGATGTACCCTGTGACAAACCAAACACAGGCATAAACACAAAACTCTGGAGTTTAAAGTAGATTCCAAACACATTGATATACGCTTCTTTAATAGCGACCGACCCTGCAAAAGCAGAGATAATACCATTGATACCGCTGACCATAACCGAACCAATACTCTGCATAATAATTGCAGGAAATCCAACTATGTAGATATTTTTAAGCACTGAGGCTTTAAGTTTAAAATTCTTAAAGCTGATTTTAATGTCATGTTTTTTAACAACAAGAATTGTTATGATAAAGAACATTGAACAAAACTGTGCTATAACTGTTGCAATAGCTGCACCTAAAACCTCAAGACGAGGGAAAATCCAGTATCCATGAATAAACAACGGATCAAGAACAATGTTTATAACGGCACCCAATAGCTGAGTAAGCATAGGAACAATCATATTACCTGTAGCCTGTAAGGTTTTCTCACCCATTACCGAAACCATGCTACCGATAGACGCAATTAACACAACATTCAAATACTGTGTTCCGTATGTAACAATAGTTTCATTATCGGAGAAAATCGAAATAAACGGGCGCGAGAAAAAAGCACCAATTATAACGAAAAGCAACCAAGTAAAGACAGCTATGGCCATTCCATGTGTAGCCGCGTCACTTGCCTCATCATAGCGTTTAGCTCCAAGTCGTCTTGCGATAAGTGAATTAACACCCACTCCGGTACCCACGGCGAATGAAATCATAATCATCTGCAACGGATAAGCGAGGGAAACCGCATTCAGCGCATTGGAACCAACCTGCGACACAAAAATACTATCAACGATGTTATAAAGCGCTTGTATAAGCATCGAGAACATCGCGGGTAAAGACATTGACATTAAAAGCGGGAACATTGATTTAGTTCCCATTTTGTTTAAAGCTCTTGATTCACTCAAATTAATACATCCTATCTGTTTTTGTTTTCCTTTTTGATGCACATTTAAAGATAAAATATAATATAAAGACGGCTGTGCATACACCGAAAAAATCTAAAAATACATCAGAAATCTGACCAGACCGACCTTCTGAAAAAAGCTGAATAGTCTCATCAATACAAGCGGTAACAAAACCAATACCTAAAGCAAAATAAATTTCATATTGAAGCTTTCTCGTATATGACTTAACCGTAATATACAGCAAAGTTCCAAGCAAAAAATATTCAGCAAAATGAGCGCATTTTCTGACGAATTTATCGCTTAATGATATATCAATATTAAGTGTCGAAAAGAGGTTATTAATAATCTCTAAAACTCCTCTGCTTTGGACTGTTGAATCATCAGCGTTAAGCGATGAATTGTAAAAAATAAAACAAATCGCAAAAGCACTCAAAAATGTCAGTATCACACGTTTTATAATCAAAGTTTTGTTATTCAAAATAACACTTCCTGTCCACTGTATATTTTAGTCTTTAAAAACTTTGATGTCAACTGACGAAATAGCTAAAAGAAATAGGTATTGAATTAGTTTTTTATTTAGTGTATAATGCTATACAGATAAATTTGCGCATATCATATATGTGATTAGTTTTGAATAGTAATAAATTCACATTGCTACATTAAAGGAGAATAAAATGAAACTTTATGAGTATCTTATAGTATTTCTCGTTTCAATGGTACCTATCATAGAACTTCGAGGTGCCGTCCCAATTGGCCTTAACCCTGCTTGGAATTTAAATCCGTTCTGGGTTTATGTTTGTGCTATTATAGGAAACATGCTCCCTGTACCTTTCATTTACCTTTTTGCAAGGAAAGTACTTCTTTGGGGTTCTGATAAAAAATATATCGGTAAATTTTTCACTTTCTGTTTAGAAAAAGGTGAAAAAGGCGGTAGAAAACTCGAAGAAAAAGCCAGCAAAAATGGACTGTTTATTGCTCTTATGCTTTTCGTTGCCATTCCGCTTCCCGGCACAGGTGCATGGACAGGTACACTTGCTGCGAGTATGCTCGACTTCGACTTCAAACGCAGTACCCTCGCTGTTCTTTTAGGTGTACTTATCGCAGGTGTTATTATGGGACTTGCGAGTATGGGCGTTTTTGGTGGACTGAGCGCCGTATTAAGTTAATAAAACAAACTAAAGGGTAGCTTTTTTGAGTTACCCTTTTATAGATAGGTGAAAAAATATGGAAACCATCAAAGTGTATACCGCGATTATAGGAGGAGGCGCGAGCGGACTTATGTGTGCTTGTGTCGCTTCCAAAACCAATCCTGACAAGAAAATAATTGTAATTGAGCGTGACAACCGTGTCGGTAAAAAAATACTTGTAAGTGGCAACGGCAGATGTAATCTTTCAAACTTAGCAACTTGTATCAAAAATTACAACAACAGTTTTGATGACGGAATTAATTTTCTATTAGAGGATTATCCGCCGTCGAAAGTTATTGATTATTTCAGCTCAATCGGACTGCTTACTATGAGAGACTTCGAAAACAGAGTCTACCCTCTTTCTAAACAAGCAAGTGCTGTTCTCTCTGTACTGCGAAATGAACTAAAAAGAAATAAGGTACAAGAGTTATGCGACACCGAGGTTATCGATATCAGCAAACATAAAGGTGGCTATAAACTCAGATGTAGCGATAAAACAATTATTGCAGAGAAGGTAGTCATAGCTACAGGCGGAAAAAACAACTACGCTCAGAAAGTTGTAGGAAATACTTATGCAGTAGCACAGAGCTTAGGTCACAAAGTAACTTCGCTTTCCCCTTCCCTTTCACCTGTTAAAGTTAAAAGTAACGTTATTAAATCACTCAAAGGAATTCGCGCTCAAGGTAGCGTCAGCGCTGTGGTAAACAATAAACCTTTAAAATCTGAGCAAGGTGAAATTCAGTTTGGCGCAGATTGTCTGTCGGGCATATGTGTGTTCAACTTATCTCGTATTCTAAACCGCGAAAAAAATGCAAAAATAATACTAAAGTTATTACCTGATTATTCTTTTTTAGAAATTAAAGAAATGCTTAATAAACGCATCAGCTTAATTAATAACGACAGCGTACAAGATATATTCACAGGGCTATTCCACAAAAACATCGGTATCGCTCTGCTTAAGGAAAGCAAGATTGACACTAACAAAAAAGCGAACGAACTATCAAAAGCTGAGACAAATGCACTGGCTAACACTGTAAATGAATGGGTGTTCGAAACAATCCCATCAAATGATTTTTCTACTGCTCAGGTAACAGCAGGCGGAGTTTCATGTAGTGAGATTAACCCAAATACATTTGAAAGCAAGAAAGCGAAAGGTGTTTACATCTGTGGCGAAGCTATAGATGTTGACGGTGATTGCGGGGGCTTCAACCTACAGTTTGCATTTTCGTCCGGTATGTGTGTAGGTGAACAGTTATGATTAGGATTAACAATCTGAAACTCAAGCTTTCATACACCGATAGTGATTTAAAATCAGCAGTTTTAAAGGAACTCAGAATTAGCGAGAAAGCTGTTGAAAACATCTCGCTGTTTCGACGTTCTATTGATGCACGACATAAAAACGATGTGCATTTTATAGCTACTATTGATGTTAAGCTTAACTGCGATGAAAACAAGACTCTTTCCAAAGCTAAGAATAAAAACGCATCAATTGTAAATGAATACCGCTACGATATTCCGTATAAAAACGAGCTTTCTCAAAGACCAGTTGTAGTGGGTTTCGGTCCTGCAGGTATGTTTTCGGCTTTAATATTAGCTCAAGCTGGTCAACGCCCTATAGTTATCGAGCGTGGAGATTGCGTTGAAAAACGAACAAAAAAAGTCAGTGCTTTGTGGGAAAATGCTGCGCTTGATACTAAAACTAACGTACAATTCGGTGAAGGTGGAGCAGGAACATTTTCCGACGGAAAGTTAAACACAGGAACTAAAGACAGTCGCCAAAGGAAGGTACTGCTAGAGTTTGTAAAACACGGTGCGCCAAGTGAGATTTTATATAACGCTAAGCCTCACATCGGCACAGACAAACTAAGAGAAACTGTCAAGAATATCCGAGAAGAAATCATCGCCTTAGGCGGTGAAGTAAGATTCAACACAAAGCTTATTTCAATTAATCACAAAGACCAAAAAGTGTGCTCAATAGAAGTGGAGACTCCAAGTTCTACCGAGATTATCGAAACTGACAATGTTATTCTTGCGATTGGTCACAGTGCAAGGGATACTTTCATGATGCTTGATAATATGAACGTATTTATGGAGCAGAAAGCATTTGCTGTTGGCGCAAGAATTGAACACTTAAGAGAAAGAATAGACAGAGCTCAGTACGGAGCTTTTGCAAATTCCAAGCACTTAGGTGCTGCTGATTATAAAATGAACATTCGCTCTCAAAACGGACGAGGTGTATTCACTTTCTGTATGTGTCCGGGTGGATATGTTGTTGCTGCTCAAAGTGAAGAAAACACAGTTGTCACTAACGGTATGAGCAATTTTTCTCGGGATAACGTCAACTCAAATGCCGCTTTACTTGTAAACGTTAATCCGAAAGATTTCGGCAGTGAAGATGTACTCGCAGGCGTTAAATTTCAGCGTAAAATCGAAAACAAAGCTTTCATCTGCGGTGGTGAGAATTACCACGCACCAGTCCAGCGTGTCGGCGATTTCCTAAAAGGCGATAAAACTGCACGTTTAGGCGAGGTTACTCCGTCATACAAGCCCGGTATTACTTTTGCTAAGGTTGATGATTATCTACCTCAATATATAGCCGATTCGATGCGTGAAGGAATCATCGCTATGGATAAAAAGCTTCATGGCTTTGCAAATCCTGATGCAATAATCACAGGCGCAGAAACACGCTCCTCCTCACCTGTGCGAATCACGCGTGATGATACTTTGCAAAGTGTATCTTTGAAGGGTATATATCCTTGTGGTGAAGGTGCAGGTTACGCAGGCGGAATCATTTCCGCTGCTGTAGACGGTATCAAATGTGCTGAACAAATCTTAATTAATGCATAAGAAAACTCCCTGACTTACATTAGTCAGGGAGTTTTTGTTTTATTCTTTTGGATTATTAGGAAAGTTTGAATATTGTACAGGTTGAACCACAGTAGGATTCATTTTACTTTTCTTGCGTTTCTTGCTTGCAGACTTAACAATCAGAATAATAATTACCACTATCACGCCAACAAACAACAGATATGGAAGAGCGCTTACAACAAAAACAAAAAGCTCTACAAGGAAGTTCCAAATTCCTCTGAAATTATCCTTGAGGTTTGTGCCGATACGCTCCCAAGTGGTCTGCTTGTGAACAACAGCGGTATGCTCAACCTCGTTTACATCAACTGTTATTGTGGTGTAGTCGATAAGGTTATCATAAGTTCTAAGCTGAGATTCATAGGTTTCAATCTCATAAATAACATCAGTGAGCATATCACGAATCTCTAAGAGTTCTGTTGTAGATGTAGCTTTTGCCAAAAGTGATTCCAAAGCTTCTTTCTCTGTTTTAAGAGCTTTTATACGGCTTTCTGCATCAACATAATCAAGTGTTACATCTTCTGTATTGACAGAACGGTTAGTAACAGTTGAGTTATCAGACACGAAATCTGTAAACTCCGTCACTTTATCGTTTGGGATGCGGAAAACAAAGCTGGCACTACGCAAAGTCGATGACGAATACACATTACCATACACATCGGAACTTTCGATATAGCCACCAACAGACAAAGCTTGTGACTCAAGAGTATTAACTAAATTATCGAAGTCTTTTGTTTCAGTCTGATAGTAGATTCTTTCGATTATTTTACGCTGATCTTTAATCGATTTTTCGCTTTCAGTAGTAGATGAAGCAGAACTTCCTGTTGACAAATCTCCAACAGCATCATCAGCAAGAGAATCATCAACAACAGCGCCGTTATGCTCTTCGACGGCATAGTCACCTTTTGAAGCACTACCACAGGCTGTAAGCGTAAAGCAAACTAAGAGTATTACTAAAAGTAGAGATAATAATCTGCACATAAATTTTCTGTTCATACAAAGACCTCCTTTAATTTGTTAATTTCATCATAGCATAAATATATCATCAATGCAAATCAAACGCTTAAGGCGGTTGAATGTGCTATTGAATAGATATAACATTCTTTGACTTTATAATTGGTACACTGTTCCATAGCGTCTTTATAAATCAGAAGCTGGTGATGATACATAGAGTAAAGCTCTTCTACGTCTTTCACTTTGTCTGTCTTGTAGTCAATTATGACAAGCTCGCCATCTTCAACGAAAGCTAAGTCCACAGCACCTTGTAAAATGATTTTTTCTTTTTGAAGTTCATCAGGCAAATTCTCGTCGATAACGCAAGAGTTCACCTTGATAGTAAAGCGAAATTCCTTGAACATCTTGTCGCTCTTTATACATCTTTCTATCAGGTCGCTGTGGATAAATTTGCTAGCTTTTTCTCTATCGATGGAATCAGCCTGGATTTTTGAAATAAAACCTTTTTCGAAAAGACGGTTTATTTCATTCTCAATATTATCGTAAGCTTTCTCAAAATCACAGAACTGCATAAACGAATGGAGTGCAGTACCCTTTTGCGCACCTGTTAAAACACTATCATTCATAAAAGCAGGAGTCGAAAGTATTCTGTCAAATGATTTTGTGGAAAGCTTGTGGGATAAATCCGAAGCCGCTATTTTTGACGGAAGTTTGAAAAGAGCAGATTTCTTATATTCAAACGCAGTTCTTTCATTGAGCGTTCTTATAACGATATCATCGCCTTCTTTATCCTGAATCAAAGTGTTCTCTTCGTTTTCTTCAGAATTATCGCTATAAAGAACAGGGAAAATCTTGATATCCAAATCAAAATCAACGCTGCAATCAGGTTCGACCTCGCACCCTGCGATTTCACGAAGCTCTTTTCCGTCTTTATGAAGCATAGCACACATAGTAAGCCACTCACTCAAAGTACTGCAATTACGCACTACAAACGGCATTATTGATTTTGAAGAAGTGAGATTGGCTCCAATTTTCTCAAGATAACTCTCAATCTTTTTGTGAGAAGACAAAAGAAATAGTTTCTGTTTAGCACGTGTCATAGCTACATAAAGCACTCTGAGTTCCTCACTCATTTCATCGCGCTTGATTGAGAGCGCAAGAGCGTCTTTAGGCATAGTATTGAAAGTTGCATTCAAGTCTTCATCTTTCCGCTTGACAGCTATACCTAGCTTTGAGTGAAGCAACACGTTTTGAGACACATCAGAAACAAATCTTCTTCCTGTATTAGCTACAAAGCAAACAGGAAACTCAAGTCCTTTACTTGCGTGAATACTCATAACCTGTACAACGTTTTTAGAAGAAGTAGTAAGGTCAACTGCGCCGGGTATATCCATATCATTTTCTCTTAATCGTCTGAGATATGACACAAAACGCGACAGACCCTTCATCTGAGCATTTTCAAAATTCTTTGCGTAATCCTTGAGAAGCCTTAAATTACTCAGCGCAATATCATTATCGTTAACCGCCGTAACAATAGAAAGATAACCGCTACGTTCGTAAATGATGTCAAGGAGTGTAGCAACAGGCGTTGTAACACAAATGTCGCGGTAGTATTTTATTTCATTAAGCAGGTGCTTACACTTCATATCACCAAAATCCGCTTTGTTCATAACCGCTTTATAAAGAGAGGTGTATCTAGAAGTCGCCCTGATATCCGCTAAATCATCAGCAGTAAAACCAAATATAGGACTCATCATAACAGACAAAAGTTCAATATCCAAAGCAGGGTTATCAATAACACTCAAAAAATTACTCATAACCATAATTTCCATTGAACTGAGGAAACTGTGGGAACTGTTACAGTATGCAGGTACACCACAGGATATCATCGTTTCCACATAAGACGGAGCATGGGCATTAGCGTTACGCATAAGCACACAGAAGTCTGAGTATGTTGCGTTACGATAATTGTCACCTTCTTTTACTTTAAAACCTTCTCCTATCATTTTCGCGATAGTTTTTGCTATATACTTAGCTTCTTCTACGTTTGTGTCAGGTTCATTCAAGAAGGATAAATCAAGCAGGTGGTACGAAACATCAGGAGATTCACTCTCGTTATATATTGCACCGCATTTCAGGCTTTCGGTTTCATCATAAACAATATCTCCGACGGACTCACTCATAAGCTTTTCGAAGAAAAAGTTAACCGCTTGTGTTACTCCTTTGATACTTCTGAAATTTCTGTCCAGATAAATTTTAGCAGGAAAAGCGGGATTCTTTTCATCATACAACGACGATTTACTCTTTCTGTCTAAAAAGAGCTGTGGCATAGCCTGTCTGAAACCGTAGATACTTTGCTTTACATCACCAACGAAAAAGAGATTTTCTCCGTTTTTACTAAGTGAGTTGAAAATTAGATCCTGAGTTTCGTTTGCATCCTGATACTCATCGACCATTATTTCGTCGAAACGTGACTGCAAAAGTCTTGCTATATCGGTTAATTCGTGTGTTTTTTCATCAATCAAAAGCTTTATTGTCCAATGTTCCAAATCAGGATAGTCAGCAAGCTTTTTTTGAGCTTTGAGCTTTTGGTAGTTTAAACTAAACTGTCTTACACAGTTAAAAAGCTGCGTAGAAATCACAAACAGGTCTGCAATCTGTATTCTTGCATCATTTTCAGATGTAGAAAGCAGAACTTCAAGCTTCGCAATTGTATCAGCAAACAAGCTGCGGTTTTTCTGAATCTTGAGTTTATAGTAGTTATCTGTATATCCCTTGATTGACGGAAAACGACCTTTTTCAAATGTTTTGACAACATCACTTATCGTATAGTCCTTGGGATTACTGAGTGCTTCATCAAGTCTATCTACAAAAGATGAGTCAGAAATAAGAAGCGGAGTTAGCTTTTGTGACAGGACCTCGTCCATATCAGTATATGAATGAGAGGACTTAAGCAGTGAACGTAAAAACTCAACCGCTTCTTTAGCGTATTCGATAACTATTTTGCTCCACACAGAGTCACTCACGTTTTCAAAACCTGTAAACATTGAAAGCTTTTCATCTATCCACAAGTCAGGATATGGGTGCGAACGCAAAAATTCGTGAATTTTCAAAATATTATTCTGCAATTGCAAATCATCTTTAGTGCCGCCAAAAGCCTCGACAAGGTGAAAAAAATCAGGTTCAGCATCGGCATACATCGAATCAAGAGTAAGTTTTAAGGCGTCTTGTTTTATGAGTTTAAGCTCACTTTCATCAGCAATTCTGAAATTTCGCTCAATATCAAGAACATAGAAAAACTCTTTGACAATCGATGAACAGAAGCCGTCAATGGTAGAAATATTAGCCTTAGAGAGAAGCGTCTGCTGTCGAAGGAGAGCTTTATTGAAAGGGTCTTTCGCAATCAATTCTGAAAGCTTATTATACAAGCGCTCTTTAAGTTCACCTGCAGCAGCTCGTGTGTATGTAACAATCAAAAGCTTATCAGCATCAATGGGATTGTTTTCGTCAGTAAGGCGGGAAATAACTCTTTCAACCAAAACAGCAGTTTTGCCTGAACCTGCAGCAGCTGATACTATAACCGAACCGCCTTTACAGTCTATAGCCTGTTTCTGACTAGTGGTCCACTCACGTTTCATCATTATCCTCCTCTCCTACTAAAATATCGAAAACCTCGTCCTTTTTATACTTTCTAATTTCACGGCAACTGTCTGTGTCTTTGTATCCGCAAACAGAAATATAAGGACACCAAGCACAAGCATCATAATCGCCTTTTGCAGGAACAGCGTCAACATCACCAAAACACAAGGACTTTGCCATCTCTCCTATCGCTTTATCAACCTGCTTGAAAAGCGCACCGAACTCCTCTAAGCTAGCAAGACTTCCACTTCTGTCAACAAGCACATCGCCTTTCATAGAAACCGGTATATACTCGCCTTTTGCTTCTTGTTCCATTCCTTTAATAACATCAATGTTATCAAGAATAATGCCGTGCATTTTGCTATCCTTTTTAGAATCAGCGATAGCACTGTTAAGACCTTTTGATGTTACATTTGCGACAGGCGAAACAGCAGGGACATACAAAACTCCCGCAGGAGTAATCTTTCCCTCAAAGTAAGAGTCGCCACCGCTATTGATAGCAGACATATAAATAAGCATCTGCAAGTTTATTCCGTACAAAACATCAGAAAGGTTGTACTTTTTAGTACCTGTTTTATAGTCAACTACACGGATATACTTTTTGTCGCCATCTTCCATGATATCAACTCGGTCAACGCTTCCACGAATTTTAACGCTAATTTCATCGTTGACCTTAAGATTATAACAAGGAATATCGTCGCCTATGTTAAGTTCGAAATCTGATGGTCGAAATTTTGACTGTGAAAACTCTTCAACGAGTCTTATAATAATTCGTACAGCAGTACGCTTTATTCTATAATAGAGATACAAGAAGCGTTTACTCTTGTCTTCTTTACCGCCTAAGTGACTGTCAATATAATGTTCTAAAAGTGCAGAAACTTCAGTTTCTATCGTACTTTTAGTAATGGTAGCAAAATCATCATTCTTATGATTTTTAAAGAACTCTTCGAGCAAATAGTGCATAAAAGTACCATACTCCAGAGAATCAATTTTCGCCTGTCTGCGTTCTCTGACTCTCAGTCCATATTTGCAGAAATACTCAAATTTACATAAATGGAAGCTCTCCACCTGTGACGCAGAAAGCATCATCTGGGGGTTAAACAATTTTTGCGCAAGTTCATTGTCAGTAATTCGGATAGGTTCTCTTTTTAGCACTCTGTCAACAGCATCGATTGTTGAACAATATTTTTCTTTTTCAGAAAAATGTTGTTTGAGTATTCTGACATCAGGATCACTCGAATTATATTTTCTGACCAGATAATCAAAGGCTGATTTTTCACTCCACAAACTGTCGAATACCGTGTTTTCAACTGAAGAGTGAAGTGAAATACCGTTAAGAATCTTAGGTAGCTCACTCACAACTACAGAGGCATTACGCTTTTCACCATTGAGCGAGAAATTATAAAAGCTTAAAAATATTTTTTCTTTAGCACAAGTCATAGCTTTGTAAGCTAAATATTTTTCCGTTGGGATAAGCTGTTCAACAGAATCTGACATAGTAATACCATGGGCATTGAGGATATTTCTCTCATTATCAGAGAATACGCCTGACTCAACAGGTGTATGAGGAAATTCACCATCAATCGCACCGATAACAAAAACCGCTCTTTTGTTTTCAATTAGCGAACGGTCAGCACAGGCAATATCCACCTGATCAAGTCCTCGTGGAATGAAACTGATGTCGGTATTAACAAAATTGATATGTAAAAGCTCAGAAAACCTCTTTACTGAAATTCTATAGTCACCAATTACACTTACCATTTTATCAAGAATTTCGACAAAAATATTATAAATACGTACCTGCTCATTGCAAAGCTCAAGCTCGTTTTCACTTTCGAGAATATCGCAGAGTTTAAGAAGGTTTTCTTTACAATGCATACGATACAGAAGTTTCATCAAAGCTTTTGAAATTTCGAGCGCTGTAGCGTCTTTTGTATCAAAATAAAAGCTTTTTAGTGCTTCAATTACAGTTTTACGAGTATTTTCAACATTTGTAAGTAAAGCCTGATCGCT
>JAFTYK010000018.1 GCA_017464765.1 Ruminococcus sp. | reverse complement strand
GATATTTCCGATATAAGCCAGACTTGGGTTAATGTATATAACGCAGAGGGTACAAAGGTATCTGTAGTGAAAACTGATACAAACACAGCGACCATTACAGGAATCAGCGGATACGAGAACTGCTATTATGAACTTCAGGTATTGGATAGCCAGGGCAGATTCGGAACTCTCACAAAAACAGGTGGCGAACGTTATCACGTATAATGCTTGACTTTTTGAGTCTTATGTGATAAACTACTCTACAGTTGAATATATTATTAAGGTAAAGAGTGGGTCTTGACAGACCCGCTCTTTTGTATTGTTTGAGGTGATTTAATGGCAAATGCAAAGAAAAAAGGTACAGCTCACGACGTGTGGGAGCTTGTAGAGCCGATTGTTGAAGGCTTTAATCTTAAGCTGTGGGACGTCAGATATGTCAAAGAGGGCGCCCAGTGGTTTCTGAGAATTTTCATCGACAAAGACGGCGGTGTTGATATTACTGATTGCGAAAAAGTTTCTCGTGCTATTGATAAGCCGCTCGATGAGCTTGACCCGATTACTGATAACTATATTTTAGAAGTCAGCTCACCGGGTATTGAGCGCGAGCTTGTACTCGATTCTCACTTTGAGAGTTTCTTGGGTGCCGACATTATGGTCAAGATGATTCGCCCGATTGACGGCATTGGCAAAGAGTTCAAAGGCGTGCTCAAAGCATACGCCGACGGCGAGGTCACAATAGAAGACCATAGCGGAGAAAATGAAATCGTTATAGCTAAGAAAGATGCAGCATACATCAAGCTCGACGATTTTGATATATAAGGGGCAAAAATTACATTTATATACAGAAAGGATTGTTTATCAAAAATGGCTAGTAACAAAGAACTATTTTTAGCTTTACAGCTTCTCGAAAAAGAAAAGGGTATTCCTGTTGAGTACATGATTTCACAAATCAAGAAAGCTATCGTTTCCGCGTGTCGTAACCTTTACGGCGGTAATGAGAACGTTGACATCAAGATGGACCCTGAGAAGAATGCATTCGCAGTAAAACTTATCAAAACTGTTGTGGAAGAAGTTGAGGACGAAAACTTCGAGATTTCACTCGAAGATGCTAAGGTTATCTCAAAGCGTGCAGCAGTCGGTAAGGAACTCGGCATTTCGCTTGAGCCTAAGAAGTTCGGCAGAATCGCTGTTCAGACAGCACGTTCAGTTATCCGTCAGGGAATCAGGGACGGCGAAAAGGGCCAGATGCTCGTTGAGTTCCAGTCAAAACAGCAGGAAATCGCAACTGCTACAGTTGAGCGTGTCGACCCGGTTTCTGGCAACGCTACAATCCGCTTTGGCAAGGCTGAGGCTGTTCTTCCAAAGGCTGAGCAGATTCCTGACGAAGTGCTTAAAGAAGGCGACAGCGTTAAGATTTATGTCGCAGGTGTAAAAGAGGGAGACCGTGGCCCACGTGCTATCATTTCCCGTACACACCCAGATTTTGTTAAGAGATTGTTCGAAAAAGAAGTTCCAGAAATTTTCGACGGTATCGTTGAAATCAAGTCAGTTTCCCGTGAAGCAGGCTCTAGAACAAAGATGGCTGTATATTCAGAAGACAGTGAAGTTGATGCAGTAGGTGCTTGTATCGGTACTCGAGGTGCGAGAGTAGGCGCTATTGTTGATGAGCTTTGTGGCGAGAAAATCGACATCGTTCTTTACAGTGAAGATCCTGAAAAGTACGTAGCAGCAGCACTTTCTCCTGCATCAGTTGTAGGTGTTGAGATTATCGATATGGAAGCTAAAGCGTGCAAGGCTACAGTTCCTGATTCACAGCTGTCACTTGCTATCGGTAACAAAGGTCAGAACGTTCGTCTTGCAGCAAAACTCACAGGCTGGAAAATTGATATCCGCCCTGAATCAGGCTTCTGGGGCGAGGATACAGAAGACGAATCAGAAGAAGCTTAATTTATTTAGTAGTTAGTAGCAAAGGAGAAAGCTATGGCATTGAAGAAAATCCCAATGAGAAAATGCACAGGCTGTGGAGAGATGAAAGAAAAACGCGAGTTGGTTAGGGTTGTACGCTCTAAAGAAGGAGAAGTTTCTCTCGATTTAGTTGGTAAAAAGCCCGGCAGAGGCGCATATATCTGTAAGGATAAGGAGTGTCTAAGGCTTGCAAGAAAAGCTAAACGCATCGAGCGTTCGCTTGAGTGCCAGATTTCCCCTGAGCTTTACGATATGATGGAAAAGGAGATAGAAAATGCCTGACAAATTCTTGTCACTACTGGGACTTTGTCGAAGAGCAGGAAAGCTCGTTCTTGGCAACGACCCTGTTATTGATTCTATCAACCTGAAAAAGGCAAAGCTTGTAGTAGTCGCTGATGACTGTTCAAAAAACACCGCAAAGGGCGTGCTTTTACGTGCGCACGCAATGGGAGTAAAAGCGTACACAGTGCCGTATACTAAAGACGACATTTCGTATGCAGTCGGTAAATACAGCGCAGTACTTTCTATTTTGGACGACGGCTTTGCAAAAAAAGCAGAAACACTGATTTGTTTATTAAAGGAGGAATAACGCATGGCTATGATGATTAAATACAAGGTTAAAGAAGTAGCAACCGACTTAAACGTCTCAGCTAAGGACGTTATCGCAGTGCTTGAGCAGTACTGCAAGGTTACTAAGAAAACGATGACTTCACTTGAAGAGAGTGAACTTGACGTAATTTTTGATTATTTTACACAGAAAAATTCAGTAGAAAACTTAAATGCATATTTCGCAGTTCGTGAAAAGGCTATCGAAAAGGCGGAACAGGAAGTTAAAGAGCGTAAAGCTGAAGAAAAGCGTAAGCGCGAGGAAGCTAAGGATAAGCTCAGACCTGACTCTGCTAAAAAGGCTAATAAACCGGCAGAGCCTAAGAAAGAAGAGAAGGCTCCTGCACCTAAAAAGGAAGAAAAGGTAGTTGACCTTAACTCTGAAATCAAGTCACGTCGTGGTCAGGGTCGAGTTATTGACACATCTGCTGTTGAAATCAACGTTGACAGATACAACGAGAAGTATGACCGCATGGCTTATGAGAAAGTTAAGAACGAAAACCAGATGTCTTCTAAAAAGCAGAAGATTAAAAGCTCACAGAAAAACCGTCGTCAGGGCAAGCGCGAGACAGAGCAGGAACGCTTAAAGCGTATTGCTGCTGAGCGTAAAGCTAAGCAGATGACAATCGAAATCCCTGATGAAATCGTGGTTTCTGAACTTGCTTTACGTCTTAAGGCTACAGTTGCCGAGGTCGTGAAGAAAGCGTTCTTGATGGGTACAATGGTTACTCAAAACGACGTTATCGATTTCGACACAGCTTCCCTTATCGCTATGGAATTCCACGCTAAGGTTGAAAAGGAAGTAGTTGTAACAATCGAGGAGCGTATCATTGACGACAGTGAAGATGACGATGCAAATCTCACAGAGCGTGCGCCTGTAGTTGTAGTTATGGGCCACGTTGACCATGGTAAGACTTCACTTCTTGACTGTATTCGTCACGCTCACGTTACTGACACAGAGGCAGGCGGTATCACACAGCACATCGGTGCTTACAGAGTTAATATCAACGACAGAGATATCACTTTCCTTGATACACCTGGTCACGAAGCGTTTACTACAATGCGTGCAAGAGGCGCTCAGGCTACTGATATCGCTATTCTGGTAGTTGCTGCTGACGACGGTATTATGCCGCAGACAGTAGAGGCTATTAACCACGCTAAGGCTGCGTGCGTTTCTATCATTGTTGCTCTCAACAAGATGGATAAAGTCGGCGCTAACCCTGAGCAGATTAAACAGCAGTTAACAGAATACGAGCTTATCCCAGAGGAGTGGGGTGGCGATACACCTATCGTTCCTGTTTCAGCTAAGACAAAAATGGGTATCGATGACCTCCTTGAAATGGTACTGCTCGTTGCAGATATGAAAGAGCTTAAGGCTAACCCTAACCGCGCAGGTAAGGGTATCGTTATCGAAGCAAGACTTGACAAGGGCAGAGGTCCAATCGCTACAATTCTTGTTCAAAACGGTACTTTGCGTCAGGGCGACACAGTTGTAGCCGGTACTACAGTCGGTCACGTTCGAGTTATGCTCGACGATAAGGGCAGAAAAGTTAAGGAAGCAGGCCCATCAGTTCCTGTTGAGATTACAGGTCTTAGTGACGTTCCTACAGGTGGCGACATCTTCAACGTAGTTTCCGATGAACGTTTAGCTAGAGAGCTTGTTGAACAGAGAAAGAACGCTCAAAAAGAAGAGCAGTTCAACGCTCAGACTAAGGTTACACTTGATAACCTCTTCGACCATATGAAGCAAGGCGAAGTTAAAGAACTTAAGATTATCGTTAAGGCTGACGTACAGGGTTCAGTAGAAGCTGTAAGACAGTCTTTAGAGAAGCTCTCTAACGATGAAGTTCGAGTTCATATTATTCACGGTGCAGTTGGTGCTGTTAACGAGAGTGATGTAATGCTCGCTAACGCATCTAACGCTATCATCGTAGGCTTCAACGTTAGACCTGATGCAACTGCTATGGCTAATGCTGAGCGTGACGGTGTTGATATGCGTATGTACCGTATCATTTACGATTGTATCGAAGAAATTGAGTCAGCTATGAAGGGTATGCTCGCTCCAAAGACTAGAGAAGTTATCCTTGGTACTGCTGAGGTCAGAAATATTATCCGTATCAAGTCTATCGGTAACATCGCTGGTTCGTACATCAAGAGCGGTAAGATTCAGCGTGGCGCCGGTGTAAGAGTAGTGCGTGATGGTATCATTATCGCTGACGATACTATCGCTTCCTTACAGCGTTTCAAAGACTCAGTTAAGGAAGTAGCAGAAGGCTACGAATGTGGTATCGGTCTTGAGAAATATTCTGATATTAAAGAAGGCGACATCTTCGAGGTATTCACAATCGAAGAGTATCGTGAGGACTAATAATTATGGCTAATCATAGAATAGGACGTACAACTGAAGACATCAAGCGAGAGCTTTCGGCGATTTTTCGAGAGCTTAAAGACCCGCGCGTGACAGAAGTTTTTCTGTCAATAGTACGAGTAGAGGTCACTAATGACCTCTCGTACTGCACGGTTTTTGTCAGCGCGCTTGAAGGGTTAGATAAAGCAAAGGGTGCGTGCAAGGGTTTGGACTCAGCTTCCGGATATATCCGCCGTGAGCTTGGTCACAGACTAAAACTAAGACACGTTCCGTCTTTGATTTTCACCGCTACCGATTCTATCGAGTACAGTGCTGAAATCTCGAGAATTTTGAATTCTCTTGATATTAAGGAGAGCGACGATGAAGAAGATAACACTCCTTGATGCGTCGACACTCCTGCTTAGTAATGACAATTTTCATATCCTGACTCACCGTTATCCTGACGGAGATACTTTAGGCTGTGCATTCGCACTTTGCTATGCCTTAAGAAGTATCGGCAAAAAGGCGAACGTAATAATTAACGGGAATCTCCCGTCAAAATTTACTTATCTCGCTGAAAAATACGAGAAGCAGGATTTTGAATGTTGTTATGTAGTGAGTGTTGACGTAGCGGCACCATCGCTACTTGGTGATTTACAGAGTGAGTACGAGGATAAAATTGACTTATGTTTAGACCACCACGGCTCTAACTCAATGGTTGCAAAAAATATCTTCGTTGATGCTACCTGTGCTGCTGCGTGTGAGATTATCCACGTGCTTATTAAAGCGATGAAGATTAAAATTACACCTGATATCGCTAACTGCATTTATACAGGTATTTCAACTGATACAGGCTGTTTTTGTTACACAAACACCACCGCCCAGACTCACCGAATTGCCGCTGAACTTATTGAGTGTGGTTGTGATTTCAACAAAATAAACCGTATCAATTTCGAAACAAAAACCCGTGCTAAGATTAAAATGGAGCGAATGGTTTACGATACAATGGAGTTTTACTGCTCTGGTAAGTGCGCCATTATTTACACCACACTCGCTATGCAGAAATCTCTTGATGCAGGCGATGACGAGATGGAGGGTTTAGCTTCTATCCCTAGGCAAATTGAGGGCGTCAAAATGGGTATCACTATGCGCGAGAAAGAAGACGGCACATTCAAGGTATCTGTTCGCACAAATGACGGTATTAACGCGTCAGACTTTTGCGCTCGCTTTGGCGGTGGCGGACATATTGCAGCTTCAGGCTGTTCGATAAAAGGTGACTTGAAAACCGTGAAATATATGCTCATAAAAGCAGCTGAAGAGGTACTATGAACGGCGTAGTTGTTATTAATAAACCGACTGACTTTACCTCGTTTGACGTAGTCGCTGTGGTGAGAAAAACGCTAGGCACTAAAAAGGTAGGCCACTGCGGAACGCTAGACCCTAATGCAACGGGAGTGCTTCCTGTGCTTTTAGGAAACGCGACCAAAGCTCAGGACATTATCCCAAACCACGATAAATGCTATGAGGCTACGTTTAAGCTTGGACTTAGTTCAGATACCCTTGATATCTGGGGAGAAGTGGCAGAAGAAAATGGCGATGATGTAACAAAAAAAGAGTTTATGGAAGTTTTACCGAAATTTACAGGCGAGATAATGCAGACTCCGCCGATGTTTTCGGCTATCAAAAAAGACGGTGTCAGACTCTACGACCTTGCAAGACAAGGAATTGAAGTTGAGCGAGAGGCTCGAAAGATCACCATTTATTCTCTCGAGCTACTCGATTTTGACGAAAAAACGCAGGAAGGAAAAATTTCCGTTTCTTGTTCTAAGGGTACATATATCCGTAGCTTAATAGACGATATAGCTAAAAGTTTAGGCACAAATGCGGTTATGACAAGTTTAGTAAGAAGTAGTGCGTGCGGATTTACTTTAGATGAGGCGATCAGTCTCGATGAACTCAAAGCTCTTGCTGAAAACGATAGAGTCGAGAGTAAAATCCTCTCCACCGAAAGCCTTTTTGTGACATACGAAGAGCTTACGGTGAGCGATAAACAGGCTGTCCGTTTTTATAACGGCAACCCGCTTGATATAACTCGTACTGCTTTGCGTGATATGAGCGTAAGTGATGGAGAAATTTTCCGAGTGAAAGATATGAATGGCACATTTTTAGGACTTGGTGCCGTTGATATCAACAAAGGTGTTTTAAAAATTTACAAACATTTTTCGAAATAAAGAAGGCTTCCGATTTTTCGGAAGCCCTTTATTTTATGCTTATTTGATTTCTTCTACACCTTCTGATGTAATGAACTTTACGCTTCGCTCGACGGAGTCTTTACTGTTTTTCCAGTCACCGCCTGCATTTCGATAGTCGAACATCGTCGTAAAATGGGTAACATCACCGTAAAGTGTATCAAGGTAGTTTTTGCAAAGAGCGTTCGTGATTTCACAGAAAGCTTTCATATCCTTGCTCTTGATGCCACCCTTGGAAGAAGCTCCTCTGTGGATCAGTTCGTAGTGATTAAGACAGAGGTACTCCTGATTTTTGAGAAGCTCCCTGAACTTCTCGTCTGCCCCAAACTGAACGTAAAAAGTCTGCAACAGGTGGTTTATGTCAAAATCAATTCTATCACACACATAACAGGATGAACGAGCGTTTTTTATAGCATCGAGCTGAGCTTTCGAGGGTTTACCAGACTCCGATTTTGGGAGCATATTGTCTTTTATATACTGTAAACGGGTCTGCATAAGTAGAGCGTTCGAAAGCTTCGGACCTGAACCTAACATCATTTCGTAGTGGTGGTGACAAAAGCCTTTCTGATTAGTTATAACCCTGATGTTCGGAGCCATCATTGCGGCGCCTGTGATGTACTCAACGTACTGCTTTTCGACTAAATCTCTCATTCGGCAAATCGGACAGCCGTCGCGCTCGGAGAATATGTCATTAATAGGAATGGTGCAGATAGTTTCTTTCATATTATCAACTCCAAAAATCGGAAAACATTTTACATACATTGATTATAGCACAATATTTTTAGTTATGGTATAATGTTTTTATATTTTACTGAAAAAGGGTTTTTATTATGGGAAAGCTAAAGTTTGAAAATGTACATCCGTTTGATTTAGCCCAGACTTTGGACTGTGGACAAAGCTTCAGGTGGGTGGAAAACGAGGATAAATCGTTTTCGGGAGTTGTAAGAGGGATTGTCGCTACTGCCTTTTATGAAAACGGCACGCTGACTATCGAAAGCGACTTTGATTTAGATGAAAAAATGTGGAAAGAGTATTTCGATCTGGATCTTGATTACGGAAAAATCAAGAACGATTTGTCGAAAATGCACCCTGTTTTAGAAGAAGCGTCGATGTATGCGGGAGGTATCCGTATATTAAATCAAGAGCCGTTCGAGGCGCTTATTACTTTCATCATATCTCAGAATAACAATATCGGAAGGATTAAGGGGATTGTTGAGAGGTTATGCGAAAACTTTGGCGAGTGCATTGACGGAAAAAATTATGCTTTTCCGACAGCAGAGAAGCTGGCTTTACTTTCTCCCGATGATTTAGCGGTGATACGCGCAGGTTTTCGCCACCGTTACATAATCGACGCGGCACAGAAAGTTTTTAGCGGTGAAATCGACCTTGAAAAGCTTAGAATTATGGACTATTCAAAGGCCCAAAACGAGCTTAGAAAAATAACGGGTGTAGGAGTGAAAGTTGCCGATTGCGTTCTTCTCTACGGGCTTCATCGCCTCGAGTCTTTTCCGCTTGATGTATGGATGAAGCGCGCTTTGTCGGTGCTTTTTAAAGGATACAAGGGCGACGAGTTCGGTCTCTACGGCGGAATCGCTCAGCAGTACATTTTTCATTATTCACGTATGCATAAGGAACTGTTCGTGTAAGCGTCCGAGTAACCGAGCCTTTTAAATCTCAATGTGAGCGAGGTCTCGCGTTAAAAAATCAAGAATATCATCTATTTCTTGATTTTAGCAAGAGACAGAGGAACAGTAGAAATTTGAAAGAGGAGCGAGGTTAAACGAGGCGTGATATCGCCGTACGCAGTACCAATAGAATATCAAGCGTCCGAGTAACCGAGCCTAGAATACACGCATATATTCACTTTTAATGCTAACACTACTATCGAGGTGAATATTATGGATGACGAAAAAATGCTAAATCTTATTTCAAAAAATGCCGAGATGGGAGTTGTCGGAATCGACGCAGTAAAGGACTACGCAAGTGGTGAGAAGTTTAAAAAGGAGCTTATGAATCAGCGTGAGGAGTATAACAAGATTTATACTTCAGCTAAAAATATGCTGACCGAAAATGGTTGCGAAGTCTCCCACCCAAGCGCGATGGCTAAGATGTCAACCGAGATGATGTCTAGAATGAAAACACTTGCTGACCCGACAGACTCAAAAATCGCTGAAATGATGCTACAGGGTAGTGCTATGGGTGTCGCAAAGGTTATCAAAAACGCTAATGAGTATACTGGCGACAGCGAAGAAATCCGTGATCTCGCCCAGAAGCTTCAGGAAACCGAAGAATTCAACATCGAAAATATGAAACGCTATTTATAAGAAAAAGCCTGACATTTCCGTCAGGCTTTCTTTTATACTATTTTTGCACAAAGCTTTACTGTGTAGTCATAAACTTCGAAAAGCTCATACTCTTCATCGTCACCTGTTTGCTCTTTGTTATAGTCAGTTCCTGTGAAGTAGTATTCTTCTTTTGTACCGATTATTTCGCAGTCCACAAAAACTTCAAGAGTTTTCGTTAGTTCTTTTCCGTTTTCGAATGTGCATGTAACGTAGATTTGTGTGTCCTTGTACATTTCGTTTAAAAAGTCTTCAATCGTAGCTTCGAAGTAGTCTTTACTTTCAAGCTCTTTTTGTGGCTCGCTCTTAAAAACAGAGAGATTAATCAGATTTTCAATCAGCTCTTTGTGAGTTTCTTCACTATAAGGGCGAAGAACACTCATAGCGACCCAGTCACCCTCGTAGTGCTTTCCGATAGGCACAATCTGGTTATTGTAGTCGAGAGTGATAGTCTTGAAGTATTTGAACCCGTCCTGCATACCTACGGTCTTTTCTTCGATTTCACCTTTAGGCTCAAGAAGTTTGTTTGTTACCCCTTGACCAACCTCGAAAAATCCGTCGCTTAGCTCAAATTTTACGCTTTCAATGTTTTCACCCTCGACATTGAGTGAGAAGAAAACGTTGGTCGAAATTTTCGGATTATCTGTGGTTTTCTCACCCGTTTCAAGCATAGGAGTAATTTCAGAAAAATCGAGTCCGAAGAAACCTGCCTGTGCAGTAGTTAAATCGGAAATCGGGGTGAAATCCGTATCCGTCAACATGCTTTCAGCGTTTGCTTTGATAGTGAAGTTGCGATTATTATTAAAAGGTACAAAGAAAATCGTAAGAATAATGACCACGGAGAGAACCGCTGCCAAAATGCCTGCAAAGCTCTTGCAGTGAGTTTTTCTACTCTCAGAAATTTCAGCGTTTAAAAGTAAATCTTCTGTTGACTTTTTGAAGCTCTCGCTTGCAGAAATCTTATCAAGCATTGATTTGTAGTTATCCATAGTTTTCCTCCTTCAGCTTTAGTTTCAGCATTTCTCTTCCACGCTTTAATCTGGAGGTAATCGTACCTGTTGTTGAACCTAAAATTTTAGCTATTTCAAAAGCTTTGTATCCCTCGTAATAGTGAAGGTAAAGTACATCACGGTACTTTTTGTCGAGCGTGCGAATTTCGTTTAGGATATTACGCTCCTCAATAGTGAATTTAGGCTCTTCGGGATTTTTATATATTTCATCAAGATATACAACATTTAAGTTCCCTTTATTGCGGTGAAAAGAATTGCATTTGTTTATTGTTGTTCTGATTATGTAGGCTTTCTCGCGCTCGCTTGAAAAGTTTTTCATATCTTTTTTTATGATACTCAGAAAAACTTCCTGAGCTATGTCCTCTGCATCGTGCATATTAGCGGTATGCTGATATGCGATACGCAGTATCATATCAGAGTAAGTTTCTACTATTCGTTTTATATTGCAGACGTCTTGCATATTCTCTGCCTCCTTTCACCATTAATACGCTTAAAACTTCGATTTTGTTGCATTATATCAAAATATTTTTTGCTTGTCGATTTTTGTTTTGAATTACTTCGTCAAAAAGTGGTTGAAAATCCCTTTTCACTGTGCTATATTTGTATGGTAATTTTTAAGGGAGGTGAAAGCCGTGAATAATAACGAGATAAATAGCGAGGAGAAAAAGAGAGAACGCAAAAAAGCGCTTTTGTGGTCGCTTTTGTGGTCTAATGTCGCTATGATTGTTGTGTTGCTTTTAACATATTTGTTCCAGCGATACCTTTACACACAGCTTTCTGCTCACGCTTTAGTCGATGTTGAGATAAACCCGCTTGTTGTGATACTCGGCTACATAGTTGGAATGCTTATTCTTTGGGCGATTATCTACAAGTACGAAACAAAAGAGGACGAACTGTTCACCCAAAACGAAAACCACAATATATACTGATACATAAGAAAAGCTCAGGCAAATACGCCTGAGCTTTTTTGCTGTGAATCAGCCTCCCTTGTCTAAAGGGAGGGGGACCGCTGAATGGTGGAGGGATTTACAATTACTTAATTTTTCTAAGCTCAATGTAGTAGCGCTTGTCGTGAGCGTGACCCATTGAGAAAGTTTTTCTAGGAAGAGAACCGTCTGATTTTACCGCAGGGAAGAGATCGCTTTTTCCCATACCCTTGAAGATAAAGCCTAAGGTGTTATCTTCTTTACATAAATCGTACACAACGTCCTCGCCGTGAATGTAGTCGATTTTAACCTCTGGGTGTTCTTTGAGATACTCGTCGATGAATACCTGTAAAGTTCCGACAGGAAGTTCAGCAGTTGCCTTAACTGTGATAAACTCTTTTCCGTCTTTAGTAACACACTCAAAATCCTGAGTGTTATCGCCACTTGAAACAGCGTGAGATTCTAAGAACTTTTGCATAAAGTCCTGAGTGTCGATATTGAACATAACTCTGTAAATCGGCTCGAACTCGATTGAGGCATCGTGAATGTTCACGATTTCAACGAGTGCGTAGCGGTTGAGTTCACTCGGATTTTGTCTGTAACATTCTTTCGCTGTAGCTAGCGAGTGGTTACCATCGCCCACAGCGAAAAGCATATCGTTGTCACTACCTGAGAGTAAGCTCTCTAACGCATCTTGAACCTTAGTTTGGGTGTCCTTATCAATGAAATAACCTTCGATATGACCGCCACCCTGCATAAGGTCGAAGTTGTAAGCTGTGTCAAACTGAGCTTTTTTATCCTTTAGTGGCTCGATAACCTTTCTCTCTTTATCATCAATCAAAAGCATAACGTGTGGCATCTCAAGTAGAGCGTCCTTGCGGATAGCAACACGTGGTGGAATACGCTCGAGTACAGTCTGTTCTGTAGCACGAATAAGAGCGCTTGTGCCTTTGTTGTAGTCGTAATCCTCAAGGTCGATAACGCCCACGATACCAAGACGTTTTGTGCCGTTTGACTCACGCTCAACGTAAATCATAGCGTCGTCGTAAGTTTCGAAAACATCTTCGTTTAAGTACTTTTCCATATAGCTGTTGATTGAAGCTATACGTTCACTGTTATCATCGCTTAGATAAATTTCAGGGAGAATAATGTTCAAGGCTGATGGGCTGTCGCCTACGATAGCTTTAACATCGTCCCAGTATTTCTGCTCAGATGTATATTGGTCACACGCAACAACGGACCATTTTTCAAAGCCCTCTTTAGGCAGGAGCATTGAAGTGCCTTCAAAATGATATTTCATGGTAAGCCTCCTAAATTTTGCTACATTTAAGGATATCACAAAGACGGCTCTTTAGCAACAATTTTGTGTTTCGGCTATTGAAAATTTGTCGAAAGGGGAGTAAAATTAGTAGCGGTGGTTATATGAAAAAACTTATTATGACTGATCTTGACTGCACATTACTTCCTATGGATCAGGACGCCTATATCAATAAATATGTAAACGAAATTGCTAAACTTTTTTATGAACACGGCTTTGACGGAAAAGGAATTGCTAAAGCTACGATGAAAGCGTCATACGCTATGACGAAAAACGACGGCAAAAAGACAAACAAAGAAGCTTTCGAAGAAGCGTTCAAAGCTTTAGTCATAGATAACGCAGAAAAAGCGCTCGAAATTTTTCCTGAAGTTTACGGCGATAGATACAACTGCATAAAAGAAGTGACCTCTGTGAATCCTTATGCAAAAGAAATCGTCAGCTTAATGCGAGAAAAAGCTGAGTTCATTGTAGTAGCTACTCAGCCGATGTTTCCACTCGAAGCGGTACAAAAGCGTCTTTCGTGGACTAATCTCGAAATTTCCTTGTTCGATGATATCACCGTGTACGATACTTCGACTTTTTCAAAGCCAAGTTGTGGTTACTATGAAGAGATTATGAAAAAATTCGGCGCAAAACCCGAAAACACCGTAATGCTTGGAAACGATGTCAACGAGGATATCCTCCCGTGTGAAAAACTCGGGGTGGAAACTTTCCTTTTGACTGATGGACTTATTAATGTTCAGAATCACGACATAGAGTATCTTCGAAAAGGTAACTACCTTGACTTAATTGAATACTTAAAATCGCTATAAAATTAACGCACCGTGGTTTTTCACGGTGCGTTTTTTGTAGGAGGTTCCATGCCTTCCCAGGATTTTTCGTTTATTATTCTCGGACGACCAATGGTCGCCCCTACAAGTATTTCATCAACAGCGGTTCCCCATAATCGCCTCCCTTGTCTAAAGGGAGGGGGACCACCAAATGGTGGTGGAGGGATTGTTAAAACAAGCGTTAGGTGTATAAACATAAAAAAGGGAACTGTCTTACTGTTTTAGTGAGACAGTCCCTTTTCTTATCTAAATCTTGTTTTTTCGATGTAATCGGTATCATCACAGTAGTTCTCGAGATAATCTAAAATATTCTTTTCGTTGTCGCTGACGTAGAAAAGCTCTAGATTGCTTTCTCTTAAAAACTTCTGCTGTACTCCGTTTTTGAGAAAACTTAAAAGATTATTGTAGTAGCCGTTAGTGTTTAAAATCGCTATCGGCTTTTTGTGGCGGTCAAGAGAACGCAGAGTGAGTATCTCAAAAAACTCTTCGAAAGTTCCGATTCCACCGGGGGTGACGATGAAGGCATCGCTCTTTTCTTCCATAAGATGCTTTCTTTCTCTCATCGTTTCGGTTTTGATGAGTTCGTCATTTTTCTCAAATAAAGCACCGTCAACATTGAAAAAATGAGGGGCAATTCCAACGATATAACCGCTGTTTTCACTCATTCCGCGAGCTGTAGCACCCATCAGTCCTTTTGCTCCACCGCCGAAAATGAGGGTGTGGTGTCTTCTGCCCATCTCACGTCCTAAGTTTTCGCCTGCTTCTATATACGAACGGTCAATTTCATCTGAAGCCGCGCCGTAAACACAAATTTTCATCTAAATTTGCCTCCATTACAGAGTGAGTAAAGTATATCCGAGTCAGTTTTTTGAGGGACTATTTTTGCTCACTCGTTGTTAAAATACTCGTGAATCCGTCAGGATTCACGGCGTTTTTGCCTAAATTGAGTCAAAAATCCTCGCCACAAAAAATCTACGACCTAAATCTTAAGGAGTTTCAGTTGATTTTGGGCGTTTGAGGATACCAAAAGGCTGACGCCTTTGGTGTCCGATACGCTCAAAGGCGGCGAAAATACTAAGATTCAGGCTGGCTCAGATATGCTTTACTCACTCTAAGCACATTTCAAAAATCTTTTCGACGTCCTTCGGACTAAGCTTTACAAAGCCATTGATACAGTCATATTCACATGCCTTTTGCGCCATAATCTCAAAGTTTGTTTCATCGATTCCTATCTTAGTGAGTGTGTCATCAAGACCCAAAGTGTTGAATAAGAAGTCAGAAAGCTTTTCTATTGAGAGCTTTGCAATTTCCATTTTTGGTAAGTTTTTGTCGATATCGAAAACGTTCACTCCAAAGTCAACGTACTTGTCGACGTTGTTCTCGCTTAGACAGTATTCCAGAAATCTAGGTGTTAAAATCGCAAGACCCAAGCCGTGAGTGATGTCATAAATAGCTGAAAGCTCGTGTTCGAGTGGGTGACAGCTCCATTCGTGAGTTTTACCGCCTGTTACGAATGTGTTGATAGCCCACGATGACGCCCACATCAAATTAGCTCTTGCCTCGTAATCATCAGGTTTTTCGATAGCGATTGGAGCAAATTTGATGACAGTTTTTAGTAGCCCCTCCATAAAGCGGTCGAGCATATACATATCCTTGTTTGGCGCAAAGTAAACCTCAAGAATGTGGCTTATGATGTCAGCACAGCCACATGCCGTCTGGTACGCGGAAACTGAATATGTGAGCGTTGGGTCTAAGAAAGAAGCTTTCGGAAGAAGTGGTTTAGCAAGGCGACCTATTTTATCTTTAGTTTCAGGGTTAGAGATAACGCCACCGCAGTTCATTTCACTTCCTGTAGCGGAAAGCGTAAGCACTGTGAGTACAGGGAGAGCCTCGTTAACGTCAGCCCAGTCGCTAAAGAAATCCCACGCATCGTGGTCTACTTTAGCCGCAGCAGCAATCCATTTTGTACAGTCGAGTGTTGAGCCACCGCCCACAGCTAAAAGTACGTCGATGTTCTGTTCTTTGCAGATTTTAGCCCCTTCTCTGACAGAGTCAACTCTCGGGTTAGGTTCGATGCCACTAAGTTCAAAAACTTCACACCCTGCTTTTTTTATTTCTGAGATAACTTTGTCGTAAAGTCCCATTTTCTTGATTGAGCCACCACCGTAGCATAAAAGAACTTTCTTTCCGTACTTTTTAAGCTCAGTGCTTATGTTATCTGTGGCATTTTTGCCGAAGTAAATTTTAGTGCCTACATCATAAATAAAGCTGTTCATAGTATCCTCCTTAATCCTGTTCAAACTGGCTATTGTAAAGCTCAGCGTAGAATCCGCCCTGTGATAAAAGTTCTTCGTGAGTGCCGATTGAGTCGATGTCGCCGTCTTTCAGAACTAAAATCAGGTCGGAATTTTTGATTGTTGAAAGTCTGTGAGCGATGACGAAAGATGTTCTGTTTTTCGTTAGTTCGTCCATAGCGCTCTGGATAATTCGCTCGGTACGGGTATCGACTGAGCTTGTAGCCTCGTCTAAGATAAGAAGCGGAGCGTTTTCAACCATAGCCCTAGCTATAGTGAGCTGTTGCTTCTGACCTGAGGACAGCGAGGTTTTGTCGTCGAGTACGGTGTCGTAGCCGTGTGGAAGTGTGCGGATAAAGTGGTGAATACCCACCGCTTTACACGCTTTAATGATTTCCTCGTCAGTTACATCTTCTTTTGAGTAAGCGAGGTTTTCTTTCACCGTACCTTCGAAAAGCCAAGTGTCCTGTAATACCATACAGAAAAGCTCGTGAACGTTTTCTCGGGTGAGCGTATCTATCGGAATATCGTCGATTAAGATATCGCCCGAGTTTATCTCGTAAAAACGCATCAAAAGGTTAACAATGGTAGTTTTTCCTGCACCTGTTGGACCAACTATTGCGACCTTTTGACCCGCCTTAACCTTTACACTGAAATCCTTGATGATGGTTTTATCTTTTGTGTATCCGAATTTCACGTTTTTAAATTCTACGTCACCTTTAACATTTTCAGGGGAGAGGGTTCTCGTTTTATGGCTTTCGTTTTCCATTTCAGTAGCTTTTAAGTATTCAAAAACTCGCTCTGAAGCCGCAGCTGTTGACTGCATACTTGTGAAAGCCTGAGCAATCTGGGAAAGCGGGTTAGTAAAAAGTCTAACGTATACCATAAACGCAACGATAACGCCGAAGGTTATGTGACCATTAACAGCTAAGAGTGCGCCGACGATACAAACTGCAACATAACCTAAATTGCCGATGAATGTCATAATCGGTTGCATCATTCCGGAAAGAGCAGATGCTTTGAAAGCACTGTCACGCAGGTGTCGATTGATGCGCTGAAAATCTTCTTTCGAGCTTTTTTCAGCGTTGAACGCTTTTACCACTAAATGACCTGAGTAGATTTCCTCGACGTGACCGTTTATAGCCCCCAAGTGTCTTTGCTGGCGGGAGAAGTGCTTTTGTGAGAACTTCATAATAACACTCATTGTCACAAAACCTAAAATTGAAGTAGCAACCGCTGTGAGTGCCATAACTGCGTTTGTGATGAACATCATCAGTAGCGAGCCGAAAAACAGCGTAACGTTTGAAACGAGCATACCGATACTCTGGTTTAAGGTCATGCCGATAGTGTCAACGTCGTTTGTGATTCTGGAAAGCACATCGCCGTAGCTAACTCTGTCGAAATACGAGAAAGGCAGACGGTTGGTTTTTTCTACGATGTCTTTTCGTAGTCCTTTTGAGAGTTTTTGTGTGACAGTTGCCATGATGAAATGCTGAGAAAACTGGAGTATCCAGCTTATAATATACAGCACAAGCATTATTACAAATAGTCTTGTGACAGCGTCGGTATCGACCCTTGTCATAAGACCCTGTGTGATGATATCGGTGATTTGAGAAAGTATCTCAGGACCGACGAGTGAAACAATGGTGCCAAATAGTGCGCACAATATTGCGACAATAACCGCAGGAACGTATTTTTTGCAGTAGCGGATAAGCTCGCCCCAGGTTTTTTTGAAATCTTTTGGCTTTTCACCGTGAAATTTATTACCGCCCGGACCGCCTTTATGAACGATAGGAGTTTTAGTGTTTTTTGCGCCGACCATAGTCTTTTTCTTTTCTATCATTTTTCTAGCTCCTCCTGTGATAACTGGGATAATGCAATCTCCTTGTAAACCGTGCAGTTTTCAAGGAGTTCCTTGTGCTTGCCCTTGCCTACGATTTCGCCCTCGTGTAGTACTATGATGAGGTCGGCGTCCTTGATAGTACCGATACGCTGAGCGACGATAATGTTAGTAGTACCTTCGGTTTCTTCTTTTAAAGTTTTACGAAGCACTTTGTCGGTTTTATAGTCAAGAGCTGAGAACGAGTCGTCGAAAATAAGAATTTCAGGTTCACGGCAAATTGCTCGAGCGATACAAAGTCGCTGACGTTGACCGCCCGAAACGTTAGTACCACCCTGAGTGATATCGCTGTCGTAGGAAAACGGCATTTTTTCGACAAAGTCTTTAGCTTGTGCAATTTTAACGGCACGCTTTACATCGTCTTCGGTGTAGCCCTCTTTTCCGTTTGAACCGAAAGCGACGTTTGTGTTGACAGTACCAGAGAAAAGCAGAGCCTTCTGCGGAACGTAACCTAATTTGTTGTGCAAGGCTTCAAGGTTATATTCCTTGACATTTATTCCGTCAACGAGTACCTCGCCTTTTGTTGCGTCATAAAAACGAGGGATAAGATTAATCAGCGTAGATTTACCGCAACCTGTCGAGCCTATAATAGCTACAGTTTCGCCCTGTTTTGCTTTAAATGAGATGTCTTTTAGTACATAGTCAGAAGCGTCAGGATACTTAAAGCTGACGTTTTTGAATTCGACTTCACCTTTTGCTATGGCTTCACTGCCGTCTTGTTCGCCGTCGAAGATTGTAGCCTTTGTGTCGATAACTTCGTTGATACGCTTAGCGGCTACGATAGCACGAGGTGCCATAATGAATATCATATTCAGCACCATAAACGACATTATCACCTGCATAGCGTACTGCGAGAATACTATCATCTCGGAGAATACTTCTATTCTGCCTGAAAGCGCAGTTTCGTTTATAATGAATGCACCTAAAAAGTATATGATAAGGGACATACCATTCATTACTATCATCATCGTAGGCCCCATTATTGACATAACTCTGTGAGCGCTGAGGTTATTAGCTGTGATTTCTTCGTTTGCTTTTTCGAACTTCTTTTCCTGATAATCTTCTGCGTTATACGCTCGAATTACTCTAAGACCTGTGAGGTTTTCACGAGTAATGCGGTTAATGTTATCAGTTAAGCTCTGGATTTTCTTGAATTTAGGGAGAGCAAAGAAATAGCAGATTAAAAGCACGGCGCAAACAATACCGACAGAAACTGCAGTTGTGAGAGTCCACTGTGAGTGCTTACCTGAAATTTTGGTGATAGCCCAAACACTCATCGCAGGGGCTTTTATAAGCGCCATCATACCGAAAACGATTACGTTCTGTACCTGAGTGATATCGTTTGTACTGCGAGTAATAAGAGAAGCCGCAGAAAATTTGTTCATCTGCTCTAACGAAAAAGATTCCACCTTATCATAAAGATTTGCACGTACTCTGAAAGAGTAGTCACAGGCTACTTTTGCCGCGATAACGTGGATAGCCACCGCTAAGAGTACTGAAAAGAATGCACACAGTAGCATTTTGGAGCCGGCGAGAAGAATTTCGCTAATCGGTGAACCTTCTGTTTGAGTCAAAGCCGTGATTTCAGCCATATAGTCGGGCATTTTAAGTTCCAAAAACACCTGAGTTAAAATAACCGCGACGTTTAGTAGTACGTACAGCCAGCTTTTTTTGTCGAAATGTCTTATGATTTCTTTCACTCTTCATCCTCCTTACTGAGATTTTGTTTGAGCTTTTCTAAAGTAGCTTTAAAAAGAGTAAGCTCTTCGTCACAAATTCCCTGCGTGAGCTTATTTTCGAGTACCAAACGGTGTTCAATGATTTCATCAGCGAAAAGTTGAGCTTTCTCAGTAAGCACAATTTTTTTTAGTCTTTTGTCGTGGTCTACGTCAACTCGCTTGATTAAATCCTTTTGTTCTAGTACCGTAAGTACCTTGCTCATCGTCGAGCGTCTGACCGAAAACTCCTGTTCCAGATCACGCCCATAAACGTCACTTCCTTTATGGTCGTATAAATAAGCAATTATACACGAACCCGACTGCGACACTATGTCTTTTTTGTCGTCGCACTGAATTTGTGAAGTTTTTATAATCTCACGATGTATGAGGTTATTCAGTTCGGCGAGCAGTCTGCCGATATCCTTTTGTGCCATATATATCTCCTTTGTTAGGTATGAAACTGTTCGATGTCTAACATTATATATTATACACCAAATAGTGTCAATAAATGTGCATAAAGGGTTAACAATTTTACGAAAGTTGTCGAAAAAAGTTGAACAATCAACCTTTTGGTGCTATACTACTTAACGATTTTAAAAGAGGTGAAACACATGGTACATATTTTGTATAATCCGACTTCAAATTGCTCGGTAAATATTGAAAGTTCACTTGCTCAGGCTAAAGAGCTATACAAAAACGATGATACTGTAGTGAAAAGTTTACTTGAGATTGAGGACTTAAAAGAGTATTTTATTTCACTTGGAAAGAGCGATAAGGTTGTTTTGCTCGGTGGCGATGGCACGCTGAATGTTTTTTGTAACAAGTTAAGAGGAGTAGATATCAAAAACGAGATTTACCTTTACAAAGCTGGTACAGGAAATGACTTTTTGAGAGATGTTTGTGGTGAAAATTTTGAAAACGCAAAGATTTTAAAGATTAATGAATATATCGAAAATCTTCCTGTAGTAACTGTCAACGGAAAAGAGTATCTTTTCGTAAATAATGTAGGCTTTGGTATTGACGGCAAGGTTTGTACCGCTGCCGAAGATTTAAAGGCGAAAGGCAAGAAGAGTATCAACTACACAACTTTAGCTATAAAACTCTTGCTCACAAATTATAAGCCAAACGGCGCTACGGTTATTGTTGACGGTAAAAGCCGTAAATATAAAAGAGTATGGATGTCCCCTGTTATGAACGGACTTTACTATGGTGGCGGTATGATGCCGACCCCTAATCAGGATAGAAAAAGCGACAATGTTTCCGTTTGTACTATTCATTCGACAAATCCGCTCCAGACTTTAATTATCTTCCCGTCTATTTTTAAGGATGAACACGTTAAGCACACCAAAAAGGTAAGCAATTGTAGCGGTAAAGAAATCGAAGTTGTGTTTGATGCGCCACAAGACGTCCAGATTGACGGCGAAACTATCCGTGATGTCACAAAAATCAGCGTAAAAAAGTACGAAAGTGTTAGTTTGCGTGACGAAAAATTTAAAACAACAACTGTATAAATTTTGAGGGTTCGACAAAGAATCCTCTTATTTTTTGCGCATAATTTTATCATAATAATCATAATAGGGCTTTAAATCGTTAAAATTTGAACAAAAAGCCGAAAATGAATCAGATTTATTGACATTGATAATTTGTTGATGTAAAATTTTAAAGCATATATGATAAGGAGGAGTGCCATTTTTATGGAAAACTATCTTGTAATTGCAACCTTTGTCGGTGCGGTCTTGGCTCTTGTTTTTGCAGTTATTATGGCGAAAAGAGTGCTTAGTTTCGACGAAGGCACAGAAAAAATGAAGAAAATCTCCGCTAATATCCGTGAGGGTGCTAACGCTTACCTGAAGAGACAGTATACTATCGTTTCTGTTTTCTTCGGCGGTATGTTTGTTATCCTTTGCCTTATGGCGGCATTTAGTATGCTTACCTGGTATGTTCCGTTTGCGTTCATCACAGGTGGTCTGTTCTCAGGTCTTTCGGGCTTCATCGGTATGAAGATTGCTACAGCCGCAAATGCTCGAACAGCTAACGCTTGTAGAACAGGACTCAACAAAGGCTTACGCGTTGCTTTCTCAGCGGGTTCAGTAATGGGCTTTACTGTAGTAGGTTTAGGACTTTTAGATATCTCAATCTGGTTCTTCTTACTCAGATTTGTGTTCGGTTGTGATGCTAGTGAAATCACAAGCGCAATGCTCACATTCGGTATGGGTGCTTCATCAATGGCGCTCTTCGCTCGAGTTGGTGGCGGTATCTTTACAAAAGCTGCTGACGTTGGTGCTGACCTTGTTGGTAAGGTTGAAGCAGGTATCCCTGAAGATGACCCACGTAACCCTGCTTGTATCGCTGATAACGTAGGCGATAACGTTGGCGACGTAGCAGGTATGGGCGCTGACCTTTACGAGTCTTATGTTGGCTCTGTTATTTCAGCTTCTGCTTTAGGTGTTGCTGCTTTCTCTAATTTACACGATGCAGCTTTCGGTTTCAGAGCTATGGCTGTTCCAATGCTCATCGCTGCAGTTGGTATTCTCTGCTCAATTTTAGGTACTTTCTTCGTACGCACAAAAGAGAATGCAACACAGAAAATGCTTTTGAAATCACTTTCTCGTGGTACAAACCTTTCTGCTATAGTTATTGCTATCGCAGCTTTTCCACTTATTTACTTCGTTTTAGGTAAAGAAAACTTAGGTTTCTATTTTGCTATTATCGCAGGTTTGCTTGCAGGTGTGCTTATTGGTCTTTCAACCGAGTACTTTACATCTGATTCATACAAGCCTACTAAGAACCTCGCTTCTAAATCAGAAACAGGTTCAGCTACCATCATCATCGGTGGTTTAGGTCTTGGTATGCTCTCAACAGTACTTCCAATCGTTATTGTTGGTGCCTGTGTACTCGTTGCTTACTTTGTTTCAGCAGGCAACTTAACAGAAGCTGGCGGTGCTTCCGCAGGTCTTTACGGTATCGCACTCGCTGCTGTTGGTATGCTTTCAACACTCGGTATCACACTCGCTACTGATGCTTATGGTCCTGTTGCTGATAACGCAGGCGGTATCGCTGAGATGGCAGGTCTTGAGCCTGAAGTAAGACAGAGAACTGACGCTCTTGACTCACTCGGCAACACAACTGCTGCTACAGGTAAGGGCTTTGCTATCGGTTCAGCTGCTCTTACAGCTTTAGCGCTTGTTGCTTCATACATTGAGAAAGCTCAGGAAGTTGGCGCTGACGTAAGTTTCGAAACATTTACAGTAATGGATCCGCTCGTACTCGTTGGTTTATTCATCGGTGCTTGCTTACCATTCGTTTTCGCAGCTCTTACAATGGACGCTGTTGGCCGTGCTGCACAGTCAGTTGTTATTGAGGTTAGACGCCAGTTCAAGGCTATCAAGGGTCTTATCGACGGCAAGGCTGACGCTGACTATGCAAGATGCGTTGACCTTTGCACAAAGTCAAGCTTAAAGGAAATGATTCTTCCTACAATCGTAGCTGTTATCACTCCTGTAGCTGTTGGTCTTATCTTAGGCGTTAAGGGTGTAGTTGGTATGCTCGCAGGCGCTACAGTTACAGGCTTCTTGCTCGCTGTATTTATGTCAAACTCAGGCGGTGCCTGGGATAACGCTAAGAAGTACATCGAGTCAGGTGTTCACGGTGGTAAGGGAAGTGACCAGCACAAGGCTGCTGTTGTTGGTGACACTGTAGGTGACCCATTCAAGGATACTTCAGGTCCATCAATCAACATTCTCATCAAGCTGCTCTCTATGGTTTCAATCGTATTCGCAGCACTTGTTGTTAACTTCTCAATCTTCGGTTAATCAATAGGTAAATATATACAAACAGCGTGTGGATTTTTCTACACGCTGTTTTTTCGTTTTCGTTGAAAGTGAAAAGACAGGGGAGTATAATTAGCGTAATGGGTGAAACGGAGGTTTTAGTATGAAAAAAATAATTTCTATGTTTTTGGTGCTTTTAGCAGTGGCTTCGTACTGTGCGTTTAGTGTTGGTGCTATTCCTGCTCCAGTATTTTATGGAGATGTTAATATGGATTATTATTGCAACATCTTAGATGCAACATATATTCAGCGTGCATTGGTTCAGTTAGAAACACTTGATCAGATGCAAAACGAACTTGCTGATGTTGATGATGACTCGAAAGTTACAGTACACGATGCAACATATATTCAAAGAAAGGTAGCTGGGATTGTTAGAGGATTTCCTGCAGGATATACAGAGTATGTGTATATGTTTATCGATGACTTAAGTGCCGACTTTGATTCAGGTATGGCTATGGTTAATGAACCGGTTACTTTTACTGTTGACCCTGCCGGTACATGTCCTCCATATAAATATGATTATTATGTAAATGAAGTAGCCGTTCGTGAGGGAGCGGACAGCAGTTCTTTTGAATATACATTTGAAGAAGCGGGAATATACACGGTTAAAGCTGTAGTTACTAACCGATTCGGAGTTTCATGTGATAAGGAAATGGAAATTGAAGTAGTTGAGCCTTATAGCCTTGACACACCTGTTATCTGTGGAGTGTATTACTCGGGTCTTAGCTTTGGAATTTTCGCTGACGAGTGCAAAGATGTAAAGATGACAGTAAATACAGTTGGCGGAACACAACCATATCAGTATAAATTTACTTTTAATAACGGAACCGATAAGCCTGTTGTTCAGGACTTCTCAAATAGCAATACATTCGTTTTTGAGGGTAAACTTGAAATCGGTGAGTACACTATGCTCATAGAGGTGAAAGACGAGTTGGGACAATTGACATCGAGAAATGTTCCTGTAATTGTCGAGGAAGCAAAGTTAGCATAGCTTATGGATATATAGAAGACACTATTTTTAGAGATAGTGTCTTCTTTTATGCAGAAATTTCGAACAAGCGTTCGAATAATTCGCTTTTAGAATTAACTATTACAGTCTGAAATCTTTTTATCCAAAAGAGAATTAACTATTACAGAGTGAAAATTTTATTATCCTAAACGGAATTAACGATGAAGAAAATGTAAGTCCGATATATAAAGGTGTAACTGGAGTTTTTTCTCCCCTTCTGCTAAAATATAATCATAAGATAACAAAACAGTTAATGGAAACATTTTATATATGCTTTAGGATTTTTAGAAGGAGGATGATATTGTGCGTATCAATGTTATGGGCGAAAAGGTATCGGACACGATAGTAAACATGTATGTAAATGAGCTTGTTAAGGCTCACCCGGAAAAGAAGATATCTGCTGTGGATATCATCGTAGAGGGCGATTTTTTGAAGGTTAAGTGTAAATACGAGAAACTTGACCGTATCGCGTGAGAAAAGCCTCCCTAAAACAGGGAGGCTTTTTTGTGTCTTGATTTATTGCCGTAAAATGGGTATACTTAGGAAAGCTAGTCATTATTACGGAGGTTATTATGATTATAGCAAATATATTTTTACTGTTACTAGGCTTTGTGCTGCTGATAAAGGGCGCGGACTTTTTTGTTGATGGTAGCTCGTCCGTTGCAAAACTGCTGAAAGTGCCGTCTGTTGTGATTGGTCTTACGATTGTGGCGTTGGGAACTTCAGCTCCTGAAGCGGCTGTCAGTGTCACTGCGGGTGTGTCAGGCAGTAACGAAATTGCTATAAGCAACGTAGTCGGCTCAAATATTTTCAATATGCTTGTTGTTGTCGGCGTTTGCGCTTTGATAAAACCTTTTGTTTTGGATAAGACAATTCTCAAGCGTGACTTTCCCGTCAATATCGTAGCAAGTGTAATTCTTCTTTCTATGATGCTGATAGGTTCTGTGCTAAGCAGACTCAACGGAATAATAATGCTTGCTTTGATGGTTGCTTATGTCAGCTTTCTGGTTGTTTCGGCTATTAAAAACAGAGAAGAAAGCTCGGAAGAGATTAAAACGCTTTCCCCTGTACTAAGTATAATATATATAGTAGGCGGTTTAGCAGCGATTATATTCGGTGGCGATTTAGTTGTAGATAATGCAACGGTTATCGCAAAGGCTATGGGCTGGAGCGAGACTTTCATCGGTCTTACCATCATCGCTATAGGCACATCACTTCCAGAGCTTGTTACAAGCATTGTAGCTTCCAAAAAGGGCGAGAATGCCTTAGCGCTTGGCAACGTAGTCGGTTCAAATATTTTTAATATTTTATTTATCTTAGGATTATCAAGTTCAATATCACCGATAGCTGTAGATTCACGTGCGGTAATTAATGTAATTTTCCTTACTGTGATGACAGTTGCGATGTATGTTCTTTGTGTTATACGGAAGAAACTCGGCCGAGTTGAGGGTGCCGTTATGGTAACGATGTATGCACTTTACACGGCATATCTTTTATATGTAGGATAATAATCATAATAAGAAAACGCTCCACATTGTGGAGCGTTTCTTTTATGCGTTTATTTATCTTGTTCTGTATTTACCGATGTCGTTATTGTCAGTGTAGCGAGCGATGTATCTCTGGATAGCTGTTGCTTCTGTGATTGAGATATCGCCATCGCCGTTAATGTCAACAGCGTCTTTGTCGATTTCAACCTTCTGGCTAGCAAGGTACTTCTGGACAAGAGTTGCGTCCATAATCTCGATGCTATCACTTGAGTCAGCGTCGCCAACTAAGTATTTATCAGCATTTACACAGATATTGTCAGCCTTGTCGAGTACGAAATAGTCATACTGAACATTGTTGTCAGGTCTGTGTGTTTCACTGCCGTATGTGTGCTGGTCCTGTGACATATTTGAGTCATAGTGATTAGCCTTGTCGTATTTAACAACGATTTCATGCTTACCCTCTGTGAGGTCTAAGAGCAGGTGTGTACTTGTCTGGAAGTCGTAATTTACAACAGGGAATACAAGTGCGCCTACGTCTTTACCGTCAACGAATACGGAACGGATAGCACAGTTTGAGCAAGATGTTGGGTCGTTAGAGCTGTAGTCGTTATAGCAAGCATAGAAGAGATACTGACCGTCACTCTCAATATCTACATTTATAGTAACAGAGCGGTCTAAGTTTTTGCTGTACACATCAGTAACAACCTTTTTGCCGCTTACAGTTGCTGTAGGAACATTTGTGAGTTTGCAGTTTTCAGCTTCAATCTTGATTCTGCTTGGGCTTACAACGATAGGTCTACTCATTTCACTCCATACGCCGTCTCTGGATACAACTACTACAGAGTATGCGCCGTAAACGTTAGGGTCGATTGTGTAGGAGTTTGTAGCACAGTCGATATACTGTGAGCCTGTCCATACTTTGTATGTACAACCTGACTGAGCGCCCCAGCTTAGTGTACGGCCTGAAAGTTTTGCAACAGGCATCTTTGGACAGATAACGTGGTTTTTCTCATCGTTTAGATTAACAGTTTCGTCTGTATATTCGTTTTCGCTTTCCTTAACTACGATGTCGATTTTGTAGTTACCTTTAGCGCCGAATGGGAGAGTGTAAGATGTTCCTACATTCTCGCCGTTAACTGTGATAGAAACAATTTCACTGCCCTTACCTGTTAATGAAAGGTCGATTGTAGCGTCACAGTAGGTGTAATCATTGAGGTAGAATGGACCTTCCATCCACTGTGGAACGTAAGGCTCAAATGTGATACCGTCAGTATCGTAAATCATACCAAAGAGTACTTTGTAGTAACCTGAAAGTGTAGCAGCGATAGACCATAACTGGTGATTAACGTGGATGCCTTCACCTGTTGTGAAGTCTACAACCTCTTTGTTTAAGAGAGAAGTAGCAGCTGCTGTGATACAAGAATTCCAGATTTCTTCGGAAAGTAAATCATGGCCATACTGCGCACCTGCGAGCATGAGCTGAGCTTCCCAACCTGGCCATACGCCACGGTTATGATAGATTCTGTCTTTGTGTTCGAGGTCACCCTGTTTGTTAGGGTAAACAACGTTTGCACCGTAAGTTACGAGAGGATAGTTTTCTGCGATTGACTGAAGCTGTTCCTCAGTTCCAATCTGGAACCACAGTGCGTAGCCGTTAGCGATACAGTCCACTTTGTAAGGAAGAGGAGCGCCCATATAGCTTGGATATTCCCAAGCAGCGTAACAACCTAATTCCTCATGCCAGAGTCTTTCTGTTACAGCTTCATAGAGTGCGTCGTATTTAGCCTGTAAATATTCAGTGTCTTCTTTGCCTAAAATCTCAGCAGACTTAATCATTCTCTGAAGTACGCCGAGGTAGATGAGGTTAACGCTAGCAGCCTTACCCTCAGCGATGTTAGCGAGAGATTCTTCAACCTCGTTGCCCATCCAGTCAGGATATGTCTGTGATCTCCAGTCAAGACCGCAGGTTTCGCCTTTCATAAGGCCTGATTCACTATCCCATACTGTGTTGTAGTCTTGCTTGATGTTATCTAAACAGATGTCGTAGAAATACTCAAGAACTGACTCATCACCTGTTGAAAGGTAGATTTCCCATACTGAGAGGTATGTGATGATCTTGTCTGTTGAAACAGGGTAAGAACCGCCTGTACCTGTGTCTTCTTCAAATACCTTGAAGCCTTCGAATTCTACAACCTTTTCTTTTGCACAGTTGAGAGAAATTTCAGGATAGATAGCAGCGAGTGAGAATTCACAAGCCATAGCTGTATCTCTTGTCCATACCTTTCTCCATGTTTCGCCTGTGTAGAAAGCTGTACCGAATTCTGATTCGAACTTGTTGATAACGGTTTCTTCCATTGAGAGGTTGTAAACAGCCTCTGCTAAAGGAGTGTTAGGAGCTAAAAACTGTGGCATATCAGAAGTGTCTTTTTTCTGAGTCCATGTTTTAGCTGAACCTGAAGTAGTTGATGTAATAGATGTAGGAGAGTTTACTGTAACTGTACCCTTTGTGTCATCAATGCCATCAGGACGGAGAGTGTATGAATAACCATATACATAGTCAAGGTCAATCTTAAACTGTGAGCTTAAGTAGAAAGCAGGGTAGTGAGAAGCTTTCACATAGCCACTCTGGTCCTCAGTGTTCAAAGAACTAAGAGTTGAGCCGAGGCAGTAGATGCGGTAGTTGCCTGTAGAGTTATCTACAAACCAAGTATCTGCAAAACTTGTAGCACCATCTGCTGAAGTGCGAACTTGTCCGTTTTCAGCAAGGTAGATGTAGTTTCCTGTTTTTACATTCTGAATACGACAGCAAGGAGTGCCGTTTTCAGCTTTAGCCGGAATAAAGTTCCATGTTGTGTTTGCAGAAGCAAAACCTGCATCGTTTAAGCTGATGTAACTTAGCTTTCCGTCTTTTTCACAGAGAACCTGATCTTCGTGGTCGCCCCAAGCACTCTGGATAGTAACGTTTTCCTGAGTTTCATTGAATGTGTAAAGGTTCTTTGTGTCGCCTGTGAGTACAGTAGCGTTATATGCACCTGTAAGAGTGCTTACTTCGAAGAGAACCTGACTTTCCTCTGAAAGGGTGAGTTTAGCGTTGTCACCACTTGGAACTGCCCAAGTCCAGTCTTCTACAGCGATCTTGTACTCGTGAGTACCTGCAGGAAGAGTAACAGTCTGGTAGAAGCAGTTGTTGGAAAGTGCAGCCATCTTAGGCTCACTAGCTTCCCAATCATTCCATGTACCTCTAACGAATACGTCAGCAGTAGGAGCAGTAACCTGCTTTGCGCTTACTGTATACGCTGTAGGATTCATTGTGAATTGAACCAGCGATGGTTCAGTAAGAGTGAGTGTAGCGTCCTGAGAAGGAACTGACCAGTTCCAGCCATCTTTAGCTACTTTATACTTGTGAGTACCTGCTTCGAGTGAAACTGTGATAGAGTAAGTACCATTACCATTGTCGGTAAGAATGTAGCTACTGTTTTCTTCCCAGTTGTTGAAAGTTCCTCTAAGGTAGTATGTAGTTGCAGCAGACGCTGAGAGCGGTGCTATCAGCATTGTAGCTAACAGCATAGTTAGTATTAGAGCAACTGACACTACTTTGTAGAGTAGAGATTTTGTTGTTTTCATGCTTTTACCTCCATATATTAGTGGTACTATTATACAAAATTATTACTGATTTTACAATAGATTTTAGAAAGTTTTCTTTGTATTTTGCACAAAAAAAGACGGCTACCTGTAAAAAGTAGCCGTCCAAAAAGTTTATTTTTTATTTAACGTCTTCGAATTTCTTGTTCTTAGTCATACCCTTGATAACAAAGAGAGTAGCGACTGTGAGAACAACACCGATTGGAAGAACGATGTACCAGCTCTGGATAAAGCCTGCTAAGATGTAGCATACAAATGAGAGTGCAGCAACAGTGATAGCGTAAGGAATCTGAGTTGATACGTGATTTAAGTGGTCACACTGAGCGCCTGCTGATGACATAATAGTTGTATCAGAAATTGGTGAGCAGTGGTCACCGCAAACAGCACCTGCAAGACAAGCTGACATTGAGATAATCATCAGCGGATTGCTTGGATCTGCTGCGAAGAGGTATGTAACGATAGGGATAAGAATACCGAATGTACCCCATGATGTACCTGTAGCGAAAGCAAGTACACAAGCTACTAAGAAGATGATAGCAGGTAAGAAGTTCTG
>JAFTYK010000017.1 GCA_017464765.1 Ruminococcus sp. | reverse complement strand
AGTATGAGTGATAATGTTGGTGTGGTAAGCTACTACTGGGGAACAAGCTCAAGCCCCTCAAGCAGTTCGTTTACAACTATCAGCAGTACCACAAGCACAAGCATTCAGAAAACAGTATCATCAAGCGGTACATATTATCTGATTGCCAAGGATGCCGATGGTAATGTGTCAACCGCAGCAACGATTACATTCTACAAAACTACTCTTAATGCAAATGGCGGCAGTGTAAGCCCCACAAGTGTGCTTACAAAGAGTGGCGAAACAGTAATTCTTCCCACACCTACACGAACAAATTATGGATTTGCAGGTTGGGGAACAACATCTACAGCCACAAGTGGTATTAATGCGTTGACAGTATATGAAAACAGAACTTACTATGCAATCTGGAGCGATAAAGATACAAAGAATCCCACGGTATCTGTACGCTCTACAAACAATGTAGACTCAAGCCAGACAGCAACACTTGTTATGAGTGATAACATCGGAGTTGTAAGTTACTATTGGGGAAAGAGTGCTTCTCCCTCAAGCAGTGCGTTTATTTCCATTGCAAGTGCTACAAGTAAATCTGTTGATGTCAGGGTTTATGAGAGTGGAACCTATTATCTCATAGCCAAGGATGCCGAAGGCAACAGCTCCATAACCGCAGCAACCTTCTATACTACAACTCTTAACGCCAATGGCGGTACTGTAAGTCCTTCAAGTATTCTTACAAAAAGCGGCAACACAGTAACCCTCCCCACACCTGTCAGAAACAGCTACAAATACTTGGGTTGGAATGTATTATCTACAGCTACCAGCGGTAGTCTTTCTGTTTCGGTAACTTCAAACAGAACCTACTATGCAGTGTGGGAGTACATTCACACCTGCTCTTTCACAGGAGAAGAGGAAATTGTGGTTGACGCAACCTGTACAGAAAACGGCAGTAAGCTTGTGCATTGTACTGAGCCTTCCTGCAGTAAGGTGCAGACAGTGGTTATAGAGGCTTATGGCCATAGTGAAGGCGAGTGGGAGGTTGTTAAACCTGTAGCATGCCTTGAAAACGGTCTGAAGGAACGCAGATGTCCTGACTGTGACCATCTGTTCGAATCCGAAATAATATATTCAACAGGCCATAGTATGGGTGAATGGTACGTTTACAGAAAACCCGGATTTTATACACAGGGTGAAGAGAGAAAAGACTGTGCCAACTGCGATTATTTCGATTACAAATTTATACCTGAAACCAGCATTGGTCATCAGTGTGATTTCACAGGAGAAGAGGAAATCGTGTTTGCAGCAACCTGTACCGAAAGCGGAAGCAAAAAGATATATTGCTTTGAGCCTGAATGCGGTGAGTATATCTTGGAAACAATAGAGAGCTTTGGTCACTCTTTAGGCGACTGGCAGATTTATAAAGAAGCTAAATTCCATGAAGAAGGCGAAGAAAGAAAAACCTGTGAGCATTGTGCATATTTTGAAAACAGACCTATACCCAAAACAAGTATCGGACATAAATGTAAATTTACAGGCAAAGAGGAAATTATAGTTAAAGCAACTTGCCTTGATGACGGAAGCAAAAAAGTATTCTGCTTTGAGACTGAGTGTGGTGAGTATAAAGAAGTCGAGGTTAAACGTACAGGTCATAATATCAGCGACTGGACTGTTTACACAGAGGTTCAGTTCCATATTGATGGCGAAGAAAGAAAAACCTGTGCAAATTGCGGCTTCTACGAAAGTAGAGTAATTCCCAAGCTCAGCGAAAGCCATACATGTTCTTTTACAGGCCGTGTGAATGTGGTCTTTGAACCAACCTGTACTGAAACAGGTCTTAAAAAGACTTATTGTATAGAGCCTGAGTGCGGCAAGTATCTGACAGAAACTCCCGAGGCTTTAGGTCATACCGAAAGTGAGTTTATGGTATTAAAAGACGCAACCTGCACAGAAGACGGAACAAAACAGCAGAAATGCACTGTTTGTGACGAGATTCTTAAGACAGAGGTGATTACTGCCTATGGTCACGAGTATAATGACTGGACAGTAATCAAAGAGGCCACCGATACAGAGGCCGGTGAGAAAACCAGAGAATGCTTTATTTGTCATTATGTAGAGAGTGAAATTGTTGACCCGTTGGTTCCTCCTACTACTACACCTGATGAAGAAAAAACAGACCTTGGTTTGCTGGGCGACGTTAACGGTGACGGCAAGGTTAATATTAAGGATGCAACAATGATTCAGAAAGCGGCAGCTAAGATTACAGAACTTACTGATGAAGAAAATATACGTGCTAATGTAAATAGTGATGCAAAAGTGAATGTTAAAGATGCAACTGCAATTCAGAAGTTTGTTGCAAAGATTGAAACAGGCTATCTGATTGGAGAGAAAATCAAATAAAAGTTCTCAAAAACATCAGAACTCCCGATTTTAATGTCGGGAGTTCTTTGCGTGAGAGAATATATTTTTATCAACTGTAAATCTAAATACTTTATGTTTAGTATGGATTAAAAGGTGGCATATCTTCGCTTGTTTGGTTCATACATAGTTTATATCTGCCGTTTTTCATATACACCAAAGTTAATACAGGACGAGAAACTTGACCGTTTCTATTTGGAGAGTCGGTAACCTCAAATAAGGTCACGGAAAAAGCAGAGATTTTATAACCTTGGCTGTTGAATAGCAAAAAGCCTAATTTGGCGTCGCTTCTCAATTCAAATAAGGTTGGCTTGTAGTCGAATTTTACCGATTCGCATACAGTTTGGTGGGTTTTGTTAATCCAATATTCTCTTGTCATTTCAAATCTTTTCATTTTATGTTTCCTTTCTATGTAAAAATATCAGTGCCGTATTAGCACAGAATTGCCTTGTATTAGGTGTTTTGCTCTATTGGAGTAATTTGCCATTACTCCTGATTCAGCTTAGCTGCAAGCTTTTCCGCAAGGGTTTCTTGAGAAATATGGGTGTATATGTCCGCAGTTATAGAAATTTCCGTATGTCCCATGGTTTTTGATATGGTTTTAAGGTCAATTCCTTTTCTGAATAGCTCAGTTGCGAATGTATGTCTCAGAGCATGCACTCCAATAGGAGAGCGGTCGCTGATATCTATTTTTGCTGCATCCAAAATGTTATGGAAAGTCCTGTTAAGCGTATGGTATGAAACCAATGTGCCTTTTGGTGTCGTCATAACATATTTTTCGTCACCGGTGACTGAGCGAAGGTTGACAAGGGCTTTCATAGCAGCGTTGTCAATAGGAACATGGCGAATACTATTTTTGGTTTTAGCGGACTTTTGCAGGTGCATACGGTATGTACCATCTTCGTCCTGATAGGAAACTGAGGTCTCCACAACAGAGATAGTGTTCTTTTCGAAATTAACATTTTTCCAAGCGAGGCCTAAAAGCTCGCCTGCACGAAGACCTGTGTGAAGCAGAAGTACAAAAGACGCACCTAATCGGTACACCGATTTACCTGTGCCGTATTTTCGCATAGCTTCATTTTCGATTTGTAACAGGTGATATATATGAAAAAACAACAGATAAAAATGAGAATAAAGTGTACTCGGTATTTGATAAAGAGAACTTGGAATACATAACCGATATTACGGAGGACGAGCTTTTTGATGTTGTAGCTAAAAGAGTGCTTGATAGAAATTTAGAAGCATTTAAAAAGCTTGCTCAGCTTTGATATTACTGTAGTTTTAGTTAAAAAACTTGTTCGTCAAATTGCACAAAGGTACTGAAAATCGACTGTTTT
>JAFTYK010000016.1 GCA_017464765.1 Ruminococcus sp. | reverse complement strand
TTGATGCACAAACGGTGCTAAAAAACATTATTCGTGAAACAAATGTAGTTAAATCCTACGGTATAGCACCGGATTGCGAGCTATATCTCAAACCTGAGAACCTGCAAATCACAGGTTCATTTAAGGTGCGAGGCTCGGCGTATAAAATTGCAATGCTCTCTGCAGAAGAAAAGAAAAAGGGTGTAATCGCTTGTTCAGCAGGTAATCACGCACAAGGTGTTGCTCTAGCGGCAACTAAAAACGGAATAAATTCCCTTATCTGTTTACCTGATTCTGCACCAATTTCAAAAGTAGAAGCAACAAAAGGTTTTGGAGCAGATGTGTGTTTGGTTGAAGGGTGTTACGATGACGCTTATCAGAAAGCGTTAGAGCTAAAAGAAAAAGAAGGCTACACCTTTGTTCATCCATTTGATGATGAAAACGTTATTGCAGGTCAGGGTACTATCGCTCTTGAAATATTCAACGACCTTGATAATATCGATGCAATCGTAGTTCCAATCGGCGGTGGCGGACTTATCTCGGGTATCGCATATACCGTAAAACAAATCAGACCATCGGTTAAAGTTTATGGAGTTCAGGTTTCGGGAGCACCAAGCATGTACAACTCGGTAAAAGATGGTGAGATAGAGTGCTTACAAAGTGTATCTACTATTGCAGACGGTATAGCTGTAAAGCAACCTGGTGTAAATACATACGAACTTGTCAAAGAATACGTTGACGAAATCGCTTTAGTTACCGACGACGAAGTAGCGAGTGCAATACTCGCTCTGATTGAAAAGCAGAAGATGATTGCTGAGGGTGCAGGAGCTGTTGCAGTTGCGGCAGTTATGTTCAATAAATTCGATTTAAAAGGCAAGCGAGTGGTTGCACTTGTATCAGGTGGAAACATTGATGTCACAAGTCTATCTCGTGTAATCGACCGAGGATTGCTAAACTCAGGTCGTTCATCAAGCTTACTGATTGAACTTATTGATAAACCTGGTCAGCTAAAAGACATCTCTCGTATCATTGCTGACTGTGGAGGAAATGTCACAGGTGTACATTATGAAAAAGGTAACACTGAGAGTGTAAACGGCTGTTTTTTAAGAATCGAAATGGAAACAAGGGATTTTTCTCATGTTAATCTTATTACGCAGACCCTGCGTGATAATGGATTTAAATTAGTTTAATTTGGAAGGAGTTAAAGTTATGAGCAACAAAGTAGAAACAAACAAGGCACCTAAGGCAATCGGACCTTACTCACAGGCGATAGTGGTGGGTAATCTCATTTTTACCTCCGGACAGATTCCACTAAATCCACAAACAGGAGTGTTGGAGGGTAATGACATCAAAGAGCAAACACATCGAGTATGTCAGAACCTGAAAGCAGTTTTAGAAGCTTCTGGCAGTTCGCTTGAAAATGCAGTGAAAACTGTGTGCTATCTAAGTGATATGACAAACTTCTCAGAATTCAATGAGGTGTATGCACAGTATTTCACACAAAAGCCTGCACGCTCTTGTGTAGCTGTCAAAGAGCTACCGAAAGGTGCGTTAGTCGAAGTTGATGTTGTAGCGGAAAAGGAGTGATAAAATGCTTCTTTGTGGCTCAGATATACTCATTAAAACCTTGATAGAGCAAGGCTGTGACACAGTTTTCGGTTATCCCGGAGGACAGATACTCAATGTTTACGACAGCCTTTATACTCATCAGAATGAAATAAATCATATACTCACAGCACACGAGCAGGGTGCTGCTCATGCGGCTGACGGCTATGCCAGAACTACAGGCAAAGTAGGTGTTGTGATTTCCACTTCAGGGCCGGGAGCTACTAACCTTGTAACAGGTATTGCGACCGCTTACCTTGACTCAATCCCGATGGTTGCTATATGCGGTAATGTGCCGACAACACAGATAGGCTCGGATAGCTTTCAGGAAATCGACATCACGGGTGTGACCTTGCCGATAACAAAGCACAATTATTTTGTAAGCTCTGTAGAAGATTTGGCGGACACAATACGAGAGGCTTTCACTCTTGCAAAATCAGGCAGACCAGGTCCTGTGCTTATTGATGTCCCAAAAGATGTGCAAATTGCAAAATGCGAATACGAACCTAAATCTCCTGCACAAAAAGCCAAGTCTTATCCTGCAAAAGACCAAAGAATCGAACAAGCAGCAGAGTATATTAATAACTCTAAAAAACCTTACATATATTTCGGCGGTGGTCTTATCACAGCCAAGGCACAAGAAGAAATGCTCACTCTTGCTGAGAAGCTCGATGCTCCTATCGGTTGCTCACTTATGGGTATCTCAGGCATTGAAACAAATCATCCAAGATTTTTAGGTATGCAGGGTATGCACGGACACTTTGCTTCATCTATGGCTATGCATAACGCAGACCTCATCATTTCACTTGGTGTACGATTTAACGACAGAGTAACAGGAAACAAGGAAAAATTTGCAACAAAAGCAAAGATTATTCACATCGACGTTGATGGCTCAGAGCTATCTAAAACTGTCAATGTCAGCTGTGGACTTCGAGGTGATGTGAAGCTCACTCTTCAAAGGCTATTGCCTCTTATAAAAGAAAGCAAAAAACCACAGTGGAGCAGTAAGGTAGAGGCTCTTAAAAAAGAAGAGGAAAAATATCTTGATAACCGTGAAAGTTTAACACCAAGGACTGCAATCCTTACACTCAATAAGTATTTAGGCGAAAACACAGCAGTGTGTACTGACGTTGGTCAGCACAAAATGTGGTCGGCTCAGAACCTTACTTTCAAAACTCCACGACGTTTTGTTTCAAGCGGTGGTTTAGGTACTATGGGATTCGGCTTAGGTGCGGCAATCGGTGCGGCTTTTGGTACAAAAGAACGAAGTGTTCTTATCACAGGTGACGGTAGCTTTGGAATGAACTTAAACGAGCTCGCAACAGCCGTAAAATATAACATTCCAATTGTCATACTCATTATGAACAACGGAGTGCTCGGTATGGTAAGACAATGGCAGACACTGTTTTATAACAAGCACTATTCAAACAGCGTGTTAGAGAGAAAAACAGATTTTTGTTCTCTTGCTCGTGCTTTTGGTGCAGACGGTGAGATGGTGTCAACCCCTGAAGAATTAGATAAAGCACTCTCTCGTGCTTTTGAAACAGCTGGTCCATACGTTGTTGATTGCAGAATCGACAAGGACGAATTTGTACTACCGATGCTTCCACCGGGAGGCAGTATGGACGACATAATAACTAAGTTGGAGGTGGAATTATGAACAGATATAACGTGGCGGTTTTGGTAAAGAACCAGTTTGGTGTGCTGAACAGGCTTACAAGTATGTTTCGCAGACGACAGTTTAAAATAAATTCTCTTAC
>JAFTYK010000015.1 GCA_017464765.1 Ruminococcus sp. | reverse complement strand
CTTGCGTGTTGTCCGCAATCTCTCGATTGCTTACTGATGTTTTTTAGTGTCATCTCACTTGTAATTTCTTGAGTAATTACACTCAAAGTAATTACGGGTTCTCACTTACTATTTCGTTGTTTAATTTTCAAGGTCCTTTGTTCGCAATTAACAAATAACACTCTCGAATTTCTGTGATATTTCACAAGAATTTTCGAGGTTTTTCGTGTTTCCGTTTTTCGCGGAACATTTGGTATTATATTATAAAAAGAATTAAAAGTCAAGGGTTTTTTGAAAAAAATTTAAACTTTTTTGAAAATTTTTTCACCCACCAAATGTTGGCCTTTTCGCATCATCAAAACACAATATGTAGACGTAATTATTGACACGAATAAATGCTTGCTGTTATAATATTCCTATACTAATATATAAAGGCGGTATTATTATGGCTTTTTGTATGAAGTGCGGTAAAGAAATCCCCGATAGTGCTAACTTCTGTCCTGTATGTGGAACAAGGAAAGACACTACACATTATAATGTAAGCACAGCGGAAAAACCTAAAAGACAAAGAGAACCATTGAGTACTGGTTCAATTATAGCTATTATTGCAGGCATCGCTGTTATTTTGATGGTTATTATCGGCATCGTTATCTGGGCTATTGTTGACGCGTACTACGACAATAAATATGAGTATCAGGAGTTTTACTCAGAAAACGTTATTAACGATACCGAGAACGACGATTATCTTTCCGATGATACTCAAAGCGACATAAGCGATGATACAGACGACCCGCTCAGCATAATGTGTGATTATGCTAGAGATATTGTCGAAGATATCGCAGAAGACAAAACCTACGTTGCGTACGGATTGCGTGAGTCCTGTGCTGTACTCACTGACGCTAACGCTGACGACGTGTATGAGCTTTATGTCGTTTACAATCAGAAAATAGACGACATTATTCACGCTAAAGCAGAAGTCTGGTCCTTAGAGCCAAACAACAAACAGCTTTTGCTGGCGGAAACACTTTACACAGAAGTCGGCGGCAACACAGGTACACTCGGTGTGTACGCTAATGCTGGAGAAATTTTTGTCGGCGTTGAAAAAGGCAGACCTGACGGCTCAGGGTTCAACGACTCAACAATTTTCACACCGTTGAGTAAGTTGGGCAATTTGAAAACAGATGCTATTGAATTCACTTCGAGCGGTAGTTACGCCCCAAACAGCAAGGCTACATATAAAATAGATAACAAAACCGTCAAAGAGTCTGATTACAATACCCAGTATGACGCTTACTATGAATTGTTTTCCATACCTGATAACGCAAATAACAGTGCTATGGTTATGACAATAGATGAATTTCTCACCATTTACGGTGACTAGTCAAGGGAGGACTACATATGCAAAATTTCCAAACCAACTTTAACCCATATGCTCACAATCAGGCAATCGTTAAAAGCTATTTCAAGCGTCCGCTTGTTTTAGTGTTAGCTATTTTATATATTGTAAGCATCGTTTGTTCTTTAGCGAGTTCTTTCGCTATGGGAAATACATTCGGCGATATGTACAGCACTATGCTTAATTTTACAGAAGCTCCAAGCGAAGTATCTGATATGTTTAACAGCTTTTCGTCATCAGGACTTTTCACCGGTTTTTTTGCAATTGCAATGATTCCGTCGATCATCCTCACAGCTTTGTATGCAACCGCTTACTTCATTATCTATTTTAAGAGTAAAAACGAAAATGAAAACTCAAGCCCAAAAGCAGGATTCACTATACTTTATGTATTAGCAATCATGAGTCTCATCTACGCGATATTTGTAGCGTTGCTGTTTGTTCTTTTCATAACGCTTTTCATTGTCGGGTCAATCGCTATGTCTCAGGAACCTAATATTACAAGCGAAGAATCAACTATATTTACAGTTATGTTCTCTGTATTCGCCGTGATATTTGCCGGAATGGGCGCTATTATGCTCATATACGCAATAAGCAACTTCAACTACATAAAGTCAGCAAAAAACAGCCTTTGCAGCGCAAATCTTTCATACAAGGGTGCAACCACTTACGGCGTTATGTCCATCATTTTCGGTGTTTCATCATTTATGTCTGTTTTACCATCTTTGATGGTTGCTCCAATAATGAACACAATGTCACAGCTTATACCAAGTGAACTTGAGTCCGAGTTACCTGTAGAAGTTTTCAGCCAAATGAGTTCACTCTACCTCGTTTCCGGCATTGTGTCTGCTATATCAGTAGCCATTCTTATTATCAGCGCTATTATTGCTCTCGGTTACAAAAAGCATATAAGCAATATCAAAAACGGCTACTTTATCCCTGAGCCGGTTTTTGATGCACCTACAGTACAAGAGGCGACTTTCAACCAGCCAAGCCCTGCTGTACAGCCACAGAAGACAGATGTTATTAACCCTGATATACAGTCACAACAGAAATTTGAACCTGTTATTTTTTCTGACAATGAAACTGTTGCTCATGTTAAACACTGTCCACGTTGTGGAACTGTTGCAAAAGAGGACGATGTTTTCTGCAATGCGTGTGGTACTAAACTCTAAGCGTAGAGTGTCCGAGCCTTTCAATCCAAATACACACAAAAAAGCCACAGTGTAAAAACTGTGGCTTTGGTTTTATCTACTTGTTATCAGAACTTAACAAATTCATTCTTGATTTTTGAATAATCATAAGTGCTTGTAGCGCTATAAAGCATAACAAATTTTCCGCTACCTGACACAACGCCCTTGACGTCCTCAATACCTAGAACTTTGTAGTTCTCGTTATTTTCGAAAGCATCAATCAGTTTTTCAGCCTCGTCAGGAGTAGCTGTAGTATCAATCTCGTAGAACTCGACAAAGTTTGTAGCATCGACCTTGAATCTGACACCATTCTTAGCACCAATCATTTCAGCCTGCATAACAGTCTTATCAGCTTCCTTTTTGCTGATAAGCTCCATCTCTTTGAAGTACTCAATCATACCATCTAAAGTCTTATCATAGCTGTTAATATCAGCCTTTGGAGCCTGTGTTTCCTCAGTAGCAGTAGGGTCAACCCCAAGTTTGGTGCCGTCTGTACCAACGGTGCAAGCACTAAGTGATACCAAAACCATAACGGCGAGTAATATAGCAATTAATCTTTTCATCATAATCCTCCGTTAAAACGTGATACGGCTATTATACGCTATTTTACTTTTTAAATCAAGAGTGATATAATATTACAAAATTGTTAAGGGCAAAGACCTCGTTGCCCGCATACGTAGAACCGAAATCGGAGGTGTCCGTGTGAAACACATATGCTCATTAATGCGTAACGCAATCGATACATATAATATGATAGATGAAAACGACAAAATTGCTGTCGGTGTTTCAGGCGGCAAAGATAGTTTAGTTCTTCTTTATGGCTTGCATCTACTGTCGAAATACCACCCGAAGAAGTTTTCCGTCGTCGCTGTAACACTTGACCCGTGTTTTGAAAACAAGGACTCGGACTTTTCGGCTATTGAAAAGTTCTGTCTTGATAATTCAATTGAATACCATATTAAACGCACCGAACTTTATAATGTAGTTTTCCTTGACAGAGAGGAGAAAAATCCGTGTTCGCTGTGTGCAAAAATGCGCAGGGGGATTCTCCACGATATGGCAAAGCTTTACGGCTGCAACAAGATAGCTCTCGGTCATCACAAAGATGATGCCGTCGAAACATTTTTGATGAATCTTTTACAGGGTGGAACTATCGGTTGTTTTTCACCTGTTACATATCTTTCAAATAAAGATATCACTATGATTCGCCCGATGATTACACTCTCTGAAAACGAGGTTGAAAATGCGTGCAAACGTAATAATCTACCTGTAACAAAGAGTAACTGCCCTGTCGATAAAACTACGGTACGAGAAGAAACAAAAACACTCGTTAAAAACCTCGAGCGAAATTACCCGCAGATTAAAGATAAAATTATCCACGCTATGAAAAAAGATAACATCTCCAACTGGTGATACAGCAAAAGCTCTCCTTTATGGAGAGCTTTTCATATTGTAGGGGCGACCACTGGTCGTCTATTCAGTTCAACACATAAACAGTAACATTACGTCTGCCGAAATTGATACACTCGTCATACGTAGACATATACAAATCAACAAGTGCAGTTCCGCTCATCAGCGCACCTCCTGTGTCAACAGCAGTTGCATAGCCGTAGGTATAACCATCACAGACGATATACAGCTTAGAACCGTACGGAATAATATTCGGGTTAACCGCTACTCCACCAACGTACGCAGGAACACCTGTAGCAGTAAGCGCACCCTGTGAAGCCGTGTACGCTGTCGCTGTGCCGTGAAGCACCTTGCTGTATGAAAGCCCGTCAACCTTACCCGAAGCACTTTCACCCGATGAAGTTGATGAACCAGACGAAGATGTAGAAGATGTGATATTTGAAACCTGCGAAACTTCTGCAGTACCTTTCAGTACGACTTTATCCACAGGTGGCTGTGTCACCTTTTCCACCTCACCGCAGATGGTGTCAAACTCGCCGTTTACATATTTGTATGTTGTAGTGACCAGAGCTTTTCCGTTTTTGCCTTGCTGAGTTACCTCTTCAAAGCCGAGTGGATACTCATCACTTTCTTCATACACTGTGTCGAAATCAATTGTCTTTTCGTCAACTTTAGACTTATATTTCAGCTCATCAACCGCGATTTCGATTCCATCATAAAGCTTTGTGTCCGTCGAAATATTCAGAACATCATTTTCTGATAGAGTAATCTGAGCTTTCTTCAGCGCTTCCTCTACCGTGCCATCGGCAACTTCGACTTGCGTTTTTTCGCCGTGATACTCAATCGGTACAGTAAACGCCCTAAGCACCTCGATATAGATCATATCTTCAACGTCGTTTCTCTTAACCTCGTCAGCTCGAGAAAGCCTAATATCCGCCTGAGAAAGAATCGACGATGTAGAAGTTGAGTATGTTTTTAGTCTGAGTTCGTTCTCGCCGTCAACAAGCTTTACGTGTTTTACTACATCAGCAGTTAATAGCGAACTTAAGAATACTATACTTAGCGATACTGTTATCGCCGCAACTTTTCGTAGTGAAGAAATTTTAAAAAGCTTTTTCATTTTGCCTCCTTTATGTAGGCAACCGTTTTCTCGCTTAAAGCGCGGTCGCCCAATCCACAAGGCGCATTATACAGGGATTAAATTTTGGGGTCAAAGCGGTTTTTGCCTCAAGTTTTATGCACCTTTCACAACCGCACACACGTAAGGCTGTGCATTTTCACATAGCACCTACCAGTTGTGGAAAAGTGTAGCAAAAGTCTTGTAGCACCCTTAGAAACACGCCACGCGGAAGAATACCCCAGTATATGAAAAAACTTCAAAAAGTATTACAAAAGAAAAAGATTATCTTATTAAATTAGTAATACAAGCCTTTTATGTTCAGAAACAAGAAAAACAAAAATTTATAGTAAACTTAAGTCAGGCGTAAAACCCTTCAATTTGAAAAATCGTAGGTGACGGCATCCTTGACGTCCCGAGAACTTTTCTTTTAAAAATCGTAAAAAGCTAAACTAATAACATTGATGTTATAGAATAAAACAGTTTTATTTCTATGATAATCACGCTGTACAAATAATATAGCAACTACTTCATAAATGCTTATTATCACGGGTCGTCTGGGAAGCCGACCCCTACGAATAGCCATATATCATCGTTTTTTCGGTAGAGAAATGTTTAATTATTCAGAAAACAAACAATTTAATATATAATAAAAGGAGCTATCTCACCTAATATTAGTGAGACAGCCTCCATAAATCACTCTATTTTGCTGTAATCTCCAACGAAGATTTTACAGCTTTTACATATGTGAGCAGGTACAGCCGTCACTCCGTTTGTATCTGCGCAAACCTTTTATTTGATAGTTCAAAAAACTTTTTTGGAGTAGTATGTTCATCAATCTCCAGAAGCTGTGGAGTTGAATACCAGATAAGATACTTTTCTAAGTCAATAGAATCTCTGACTTTAATATGCGCCCCATCACGAAGGAGTAACCCGTCTCGTGCCAACGCTCTCGCATCAAGATAGAATCTTGCTCCTGCTACGTATTCTTGATTCACATCGGTGTTAATAACACCATTACTTTTAGATGCGGTAACCATCTCGTTATTACTTAATACACCCGATAGCATAACATAATTCGAAAAGTCTTCAATATCTCCCAGCTTTGCACCAATAGGTTTTTCCTCCCAATCGGATTTTTCAGCACTCAACAAATCCCATGATTTTATCTTTTTGTCTACGAGGATACTTTTAGCATTTTCTTTTGTCGTACTATGCACCATCACATCAGTTTCATATTCTCTGAGAGTTTTCTCGTTATATTTATGATTACCATACAAACTCCTAGCTAACAACAAATCATTCTCATCAATCTCTAATATCACTTCTATGTCCATATCATTATAGAAGTCGATTAAATCACAAAGATCATAATACCAATACTCGTAATTCCTACTGATTTTTAACGTATATATTGAATCTTCAAAGCAATTAAATTGTCTGTATTCAGTTGAATCCGTAAGTACACATTTGATTTTCATAATACTAAACCTATATTCTTTAACGTTACACAAAAATTCTACCATAAACTACTCGTTATAGCAAACAAAAATCCCCGAACGAATTGTTCGGGGAAATTGATAGACAATATGAAATTATCTTTTTGAGAACTGTGGAGCTCTTCTAGCTGCTTTGAGACCGTATTTCTTACGCTCTTTCATACGTGGGTCACGTGTGAGGAAGCCAGCCTTCTTAAGTGTAGCTCTGAGAGCATCAGAATCATACTGAAGAAGCGCTCTTGAAATACCGTGACGGATAGCGCCAGCCTGACCTGTAACACCGCCACCAGCAACTCTACATACAACGTCAAACTTCTCGCCTGTCTCAGTGAGAGCAAGAGGCTGTCTAACGATGAGCTTAAGTGTCTCAAGACCGAAATAATCGTCGATATCTCTGTCATTGATTGTGATCTTACCAGTACCCTGATAGAGTCTTACTCTAGCAACAGAAGACTTTCTTCTGCCTGTACCGTAAAAATATGGTGCCTTATCGTACATTTAAACTGCCTCCTTTCTTACATTTCAAACATCTCAGGCTTCTGAGCTGCGTGTGCATGCTCACTGCCTGCGAAAAGTCTTAATCTGAGCATAGCTGCTCTGCCGATAGTGTTAGATGGAATCATACCCTTAACTGCAAGCTCCATAGCCTTCTCAGGACGTGTAGCCATAAGTGTTGAGTAAACAGTTTCCTTCATGTGACCTACATAACCTGTATGACGGTACCATTTTTTCTGTTCGAGTTTCTTACCTGTAAGAACAGCGTCTTTACAGTTGATGATGATAACGTGGTCGCCGCAATCAACGTGTGGTGTGTATGTTACCTTGTGCTTACCACGAAGGAGTACAGCAGCCTGAGCAGCTACTTTACCGAGTGGCTTGCCGGCAGCATCGATGATGTACCACTTGCGCTCAACCTCGCCTTTTTTAGCCATAAAAGTTGACATAGCGATTTCCTCCAAATTAAAAATTTCTTTTGTGCTAACAGATAATAACACTTCTAAAATCTAAAGTCAACACTTTTTCATAACTTTTTTAATTTACAATGGCACTTGCTTTAATATGCTCCGTTTTTCTTTGTTTTCCTCTTGTTTTCTAATTTGCTATTTTTAAAAATGTAAGAGAAGAAATCCTAAAAAACACAGGTTTTAAGCCAATTTTCAAAAATGTAGATGATAAAAAGTTAGCTTCTATAATAAGTAAAATTTAAATACTAATAATTTTGCATCTACATCGTCTACACAAAAAGCACCCGCAAAAAACGGGTGCTTTCTTTTTTACCACTTCTTGTCTATGTACGGTGTATCCTCTACACCTCTTTGCTGTAATTCTCTGATAGAAAACACCGACAATAAAACAACGGCTTCTGTTTTGCAGAGCATCAATCGTACATTAAGTGAATGTAATAACGAGGAATTGGAAATTATACATGATATAATCATCTCTGCAAAGCACACATTAAACAAACATAATATATAAAAGAAAGGACAGCACAGGCTGTCCTTTTTTAATATTCATTTTTAATTCATACATTGTTAACCTGAATTTACAAAATTCTTCATATTCAGGTGTTATGATGAGTACAGTAAATTTAGGGAGGTGATAAAATGAAATCAAACAAGAAGCCGTCTGTGCTTTCGTGCGTAACAAGTCAGTATGACTGTGACCGCATTATCAACGCGGGTTTTGAAATCGCAAAAGAACTCGGCTATGAACTACACGTTCTTTGCGTACATACTCCGATGAGTAACGCTTCACTCTTATCAGACGAAATCGAATATCTATACCAGACATCAAAGCGCTTAGGAGCTGATATGACGATAGCGTTCAACAATGACGCACCACAAACCACAGCCGACTTCGCAAAAAAGATTAACGCAAAGTGCATTGTAACAGGTATCCCCGACGGAAAGCCATTTGGTTTTATCGATACCCTGCATTCACTCTTGCCAAAATCAAACATAACTATGGTAACAAAGAATAGCGAACATCTCACATATAATAAAGATTGTATGGTGATGGATTGCGCCTGAAAATTAAAGACATAAACCTATAATAATAGTTTGCAAAGGGCCCTGCGGATAATCGCAGGGCCTGTTTTTATAAATATGTATCGAAAATTTTCAAAACCTCTTTATTATCCGATTTCTTTGTGCTATACTAAAAGTAATCGAGCAATCGAGCTTTTCAAATATTATTGTGAGGTGTATATATATGAGGTATACTGTAGGTATTGATTTAGGCGGTACTAATATTGTCGCAGGTGTTGTAAACGATAAATTTGAAATCGTTGCTCGTGCTGAATGTAAAACCGCTATCCCACGTCCTGAGTCTGATGTATGCGACTCAATGGCTGCTATCGTTAAAGAAGCAGTTAAAAAAGCTAAACTTAAGATGGACGATATCGACTATATCGGAATCGGCGTTCCTGGCGCAGTAAATCCTGACACAGGTATCGTTGAGACTTGTCCAAACCTGCTCTTTAAAAACTGGGACATCAGAAAGATGATGAATGACAGAACAGGGAAATTCATTAAAATCGAAAACGACGCTAACGCAGCAGCACTTGGCGAGTTCTTAGCAGGTTCAGCAAAAGGTTGCAGAAACGCTGTTGCTATTACTTTAGGTACAGGTGTCGGCGGTGGTATCATCGTAGACGGCAAAATCTACTCAGGTTCTAACTACGCAGGCGCTGAGCTTGGTCACATGGTTATCGTTAAAGACGGCAAGGAATGTGGTTGCGGTAGAAAAGGCTGTTGGGAAGCATACGCTTCAGCTACAGCACTCATCAATATGACTAAAGAGGCTATCCGTAATGAAAAGCCTGAGTTCTCATATATGCTCAACCTCTGCGAGGACGACATCAATAACGTTAGCGGAAAAACTCCGTTTGATGCTATGATGGCAGGTGACCCGACTGGTAAGGCTGTTGTTGATGAATACATCAGTTATCTCGCTTGTGGTATCACAAACGTTATCAACATCTTCCAGCCAGATGTTCTTTGCATCGGCGGTGGAGTAAGCAAACAGGGGGACAACCTCTTAAACCCTGTAAGAGCTATTGTTGAAGCTGAAAGAATCACTAAGCACAACGATAAGCAGACCTACATCTGTGCAGCAACACTGGGTAACGATGCAGGTATCATCGGCGCAGCTAAAATCTGATAATCATAGCAAATTTTATAACAAACTTTTAAAGGCGACTTGTTTTCACAAGCCGCCTTTTATTATTTTCACTCTCAGCGGTTTATTTAGTTTTTTGGCTATGTCAATCATTGACTTAGTTCCTCTACTTTTTCCGTCCCAGAAACAAATAATGTAATCGCTGTTTTTTGCCATTACTCCGTTACGTTTCGGTCCTGCGCTTTTTCCGTATAAATACCATCGTGCCTCATAGCGTTCTATTTTTAATCCATTTTCTTTAGCATACTTTTCGCCAAGCATATCCGCTCCGCTACACCCACCAGATACGATAATTATCTCATATTTTTTCAACAAATCACTTAAACACAAATCTATATATTCCTTTGCTCCCGTATAATCAAAATAATTTCGTGATCCTGCAATTACAACTCGCTTAACCAAATAGACCACCCCCAAGATAATATTAATCTGTTTCAGGTTAAAATTCAATAACCTTATTCAGATTAAACTAAAATTGGGTAAACTGGTTTAATCGGGGGTTAAAGCGATGTATAAAAGAATACGCGACTTAAGAGAAGACAACGACCTCAATCAGACAAAAGTTGCCCAAATGATTGGTATGTCTCAAACAGGTTATTCTAAGTATGAAACAGGCGAAAATGATATTCCCACATCGGTTCTTATCAAGTTAGCTCGTTTTTATAATACAAGTATTGATTATCTGCTAGGTGAAACGGACTGTAAAGACCGATATCCTGAAAATTAATAAGCTTATACTACAAAAGCCGTTGCAAGTTGCAACGGCTTTTGTCATATAAATAAGTAATTAATACCTTCTGTAAATTAGGTGGGAGAGCAGTACACTGAGTGCTAAAACAGCCATCTCAACTACGGCAAATATCGCAACACTCTGTGGAGTCTGTCCTGCAAAATTTGTAGTAATCATCGGGTAAACAAACACCCACACCACAAAGAGGAAATTAAACACACCAACAATTGCAGTACCCGCTCTGACTCTACCAATTCGGCTGATAACTCCCGCCAAAATAGCGTTTACAATAATCAGCAAATTAACCGCCACAAAGTCCTGAAGGTCTCCTTCTAAAAGCTCAGTCACCTTACCGCTTATCATCAAAAATGCGAACAATCCTTCAAGAACTACTAAAAGTATCATGCAAACAGTTCTTTTCAGATTGTAGAAAAATCCGCGAATCCCCGAGAAAAGCCCGAACATTCCCATAACAGCCGCACCTGTGGCAATATCATTTGATGAAGTATCGCTAGTGTTCTTCTTTCGGTTATCTCGCTCTTTCTCAAGCTCCTCTTTGAGTTTCTCTGTGCGACTTTTTTCACTTTCAGTAGCTTTAACATCAGCTTTTTCTACTTTTTTATCTTCAAGAAGTCCAAGCTCCGCATCTGTAAACTTTGTATTACAATACTCGCAATATCTTTTTTCTAGGTTAAGTAACCCTCCGCAATTAGGACAGTTCATAATACACCCCCTGTTTTTAACCCGCTTATTATACCACAGGCAAAATCAATCTGCAATATTGTACATATTAGGACATTGCTAAAAACGTCATACTATGACGTTTTATTAACGCTCGTATCTGTCCGGTAACCTTTAAGTATAGGAAAAATAAAAGGACAGATACCAAAAGGTACCAGTTGGGGGTCCCAAAAATCTGAGATTTTGGGGAAAGGAGGAGTGACAGCTTGGTCAGACGCGATTTTAAAATAAAAAATCGCCGTAGACCTATGTAGTCTACGACGACGTGGTGCCGGTGACCTCGTTTAGTTTCCAAAAAAAGCTACCTCGTCTTGCCCCCATTGTGAGAAAGAAAAGTTCATCTTCGCTCTCGCTAAAAACGTCATACTATGACGTTTTATTAACGCTCGCCTTCAAGTCCGGTAACCTAAAGTGTAAGAAAAAATAAAAGGACAGATACCAAAAGGTATCTATCCTTTTATGGTGCCGGTGACCGGACTTGAACCGGTACGGTCGCAATGACCGAGGGATTTTAAGTCCCTTGTGTCTGCCTATTCCACCACACCGGCTGGTGTGTAATAAAGTATACCCCCTGCTAATGCAGAGGGTAAGTGGTGACCCGGACGAGAATCGAACTCGTGTTACCGCCGTGAAAGGGCGGTGTCTTAACCGCTTGACCACCGGGCCATTTGGTAGCGGAAATAGGACTTGAACCTACGACACTTCGGGTATGAACCGAATGCTCTAGCCAACTGAGCTATTCCGCCGTAAAGGCTATTGAAATTAGCAAGAATGATTATATTATATCTTTTCGAGTTTGTCAAGTTTTTTGTAAATACTTTTCCAAAAAAATTCGAAAATATTCATTTACAGTAGATTATTACTTCATTTTCTGCGCCTTTGACAACCTTCTCCAGTTGAAAAATCCGTACAAATCATTTGCTAAAAACATCACAAAGCACATCACCATCGGCAGATACGATATGTCTTCAATACTCGCTAAAACCCACAATACAATCAAAACAACATCATTAAGTCCGTAACTAATTCCATAGTAGGGTGAACGAAGATATGTCAGATATGCCGCCACAAAGCTGGTTGTTATAGATAAGGTCGAGAATAACAAATTCGGTGTATTAAAAAATTTCAATATAAAATAAAACACAATAGTTGTAACTACTCCCAGCACACACATAATTCCAATTTGCTTTTTAGTAACGCGACTAACCTCGACAACATCGGTATCCTTGTACGGGTGTTTTATCCACTCAATGGTTGCAAGCAAGGCAATAGGAGCTGACATAAAGAGATAAGTTATCATCTCTCCCCAGTAATGAAACTGCAACGACACAATTCCGTATAAAACCGAAAATACTACCGTGAGTGCCTGACCGATAACAAGACCTTTTGCTACGAAAATCAGAGCCGTGACACCTACAAGCGATGATATAGTTTCCAAAAGCGAACCCCTACCTGAGAGCAGTGATGAAATCGCTATAATTACAACCGATGCACCCCACAAACCCCACTCAAACTTTGTCAGGCTTTTAAAAGGATTACAAAACTTCATTTCTTCCTCCAAAAAAAGAAGCACTCGAACGTATCTTCAAAGACCTAACGATACGCACGAATGCTTTATCTGCATTTCTCTACCCGGTGGCAGTTTAACTGTTGTTATTCTACTCTCAATGCCTATAAATGTCAATACACCCAAAGCAAAAAGCACGGATAAACCGTGCCTTTTTACTATATCATATGTATACTATATCTTTATGTGCATCCATGGATATCCTGCAGCAATAGCTCCCTTGTAGTTATTGCTTGTTTTTGTATCATAGCTAAGCGCAAAGAATGTATGGTCAAATCTGTGTCTGCTCCACTCAGGGTCATAAATGAGTCCATCTATCTCCGCCCAGCCGTGACCACCACTGTGGCAACAATACACCTTCTCGTAGCCGATTGCTTTTGCCATATATGCAAACGCTGCGCCATAGCTTAAGCAATTTCCCACTCCGTTTACGAACATATCATTAGCGTAAATCTGTGGCCAATCCATTCCGCGGTAGTGAGGAATTCTTGGATTCTTCTCGATATATGCTCCTTTTACGTAGTCGAAACAGATTTTGAGCTTCTGTGCATCAGTAAGCTTTGAAGCATCGTAACCTTTCAGCGCCTTGTCCACTTCTTTGAACGCTCTAAACAGAGTTCTGTCGGAATATGTTACAACCTTGTACGCTTTACCGTCGAGAATGTTCCAATCCTGTCCGTTTTTGGAATATGCTTTTCTTACGCTGTAGTCAATCTTTCCGCTTGCATCAGCATAGCAGTAGCCGTCCTTTGAGTTGCCCACAACTCCGTTTTTCTGCAGAACTCCTGTTGAGCTGTAATAGTAAACGTTGCCGTTGATTTTTACATATCCTTGTTTAATTTTACCATTTACGAAATTGTATGTACTGCCGTTGACATTAATCGCTCCGTCAGCGAGCTTTCCGTTATAATAGTAGTCAGTGTCTGTAATGTGGTAGCTGATTGTAGCGCCTTTTTCGTTGATACAACGTAAGGTGTAGGTGTACACCGTATCCTTTAGTGCAGTTGTGTCTGTGAATGTCGTGTCTGTTACATCACTTAACTTCGCCCATGTGCCACCAAAAGTTTTCCTGTATACCCTGTAGCCGTACGCAGAGCTTTCAGCTTTCCACGAAAGTACCATTTTCGAATCTACACACTCAATTGAAGAGAACTTTATCGGTGCTATAAACTTATTTTTCACACCTGTTTTGTTATAACCACTGATGTATGCACCGTTTGAATTGCAACCTCTGACAGTGTAGATATACACATCGCCGTCGCTTAACTTATCGTGCGTAAAGCTTGTTGAAGTAGTAGTGCCGATTGTTTTCCAACTGCCGTCGCTCTTTTTATAGAAAAGCTTGTATTTTGCGACACCGTTAACCTTGTTCCAGGAAACCTTTGTGCCTGTCGGCATATTTTCAACCTTGCTGATAACAGGTGTTTCATAGAAAGTACCTTTTACACCTTTTGTGTCAAAGTAACTGCAAAACTTCTTGCCGTCAGCAGAAATACAACGCACTGTGTATGTGTAAGCTTTACCTGATACAGCGGCTCTGTCAATAAAAGAAGTGTCATTTGTTATTCCTACAGCTTTCCAAGTATTACCCGACTTAACATAAACCTTGTAGTTTTCAGCTCCAGTTACTTTATTCCATTTGATTTCAAGACCAGTGTCAGTGCTTGTTACTGATTTGATAACAGGTACACTTAAGAATGTATTATTAACACCGGTTTTATTATATGAACTAATATAAGCCCCGTTATTATCACAAGCTCTTACTGTGTAGGTATAGCTGTCTTCGTTAGAAAGTTTAGCGTGAGTGTACGCTGTCTGAGAAGTTGTCGCGATTGTTTTCCATGAACTTCCGTTCTTATAAAACAGCTTATACTTTGAAGCGCCCGCCACCTTGTTCCAGCTGACTTTTGCTCCGTTTGCTACGTTTTCTACTTTTGTGATTTCAGGAGTAGCAACGTACATTTTAGTAATGCCTTTTGTGTCACAGTAGCTTGCAAATGCTTTTGTGTCTTCTGTCACGCATCTGACTGTGTATCTGTAGGATTTTCCCGAAACTACATTTTTATCCAGGAAATTGGTTGTTGTTGTATATCCAAGTGCTTTCCACGAATTTCCTGTTCTAACGTAAACCTTATAATTTTTTGCACCCTCAACCTTTTTCCAGCTAAGTTTCAAGCCATCATTTTCGCTTGATAAAGAGGAAAGCTTCGGACTTTCAAGGTAAGTGAAGCTCCAGCCGTCCTTATTATATGAACTTGAAAACGCACCGTTTTCATCAACAGCTCTGACAGTGTAGACATACTCTTTGTTGTTTTCAAGTCCTGTATAAACGTAAGAAAGCTCCTTTGTTGTCGCGATTGCTTTCCAAGAGGAATTGTCATCACGTTTTACAAAAAGTCTGTATCTGTACGCTGAGTCTAACGCTTCCCAGCTGATTTTGTGACCATTATTCGCAGTTTCAATCGACGTAATCTTTGGATAAACCTCTGCTATCGCAGTAGGAGGCTCAGTTTCTTCCTGAGTCGGCTCCACTGTTTCTGTTGCTTGAGTTTCCTCGCTGTTTTCTTCGCTTGATGTAGGCACAATCTCTTGCTGTATATCATTAACAGCAGTAGCACCAACAACCGAAACACTTGAAAAAACAATTATTATCGTGAGTAACATTGATAACAATTTTTTCAACATCTTCACCCCATAAATATAATGTAAATAGATTATACTCAAACGATTATACACAATCAAGTGTTTTTCGATATTTATTTACATTAATTTACACAATATCTTGTGTTTTTTCTTATAACAGCTTTCCTGATGCTACACAGCAAAAAGAAAAGGGCGGTCCATAGACCGCCCAACATTATCATTGTAGCATAAACACTTTTTATATGTCAACGAATTCCGTAAGATTTGTTCGCATTTTTCATAGTTTCTACGATTTGCACTAGTAATTTATGTGAACTTTATACAAAATTACATATTGCAAAGCTTATACATATATGCTATATTATAGGTGAAAAGAGGAGGGCGAGTCCAATGTACAGATAAAACCCAAGGCTTTACACAATTTACGGCAAAGTTCAGATGCTAATATATATTATTAACTTTTAAAATTTCCGTAATTACACTAGACCTGAGTTACTCCTTTTCTTAATATTACAACATCTGAATTTTGAAAATGTTAAAAGCCACAAAAAGCCAATGACCAAATTTACAGACGGTGTTTCTCATTAAAGAGAATGATGCGAAGGCTAAAAAGCACCAAGTAGTGAACAGTAGTCAAAAGCGACTATACTGTAGAAAGAGAGGATAATATGAAGCTAGATATTAAGAATGAACTTAGATAACCCTTAGTTGAAGTCAAGTGACAACAACTAAGGGTTATTTTTATGCGCTGAGGCTCTTGATATAACTTATAAATTGTAGCGAACAGCAACCTTGATGTCCCGCAAACAAAGCGATGATATAAACTGCACGAATTTTTAGCAGACGAACAATCATTTATTGCTTATTGCAAATTCTTTTTATCTATGCTACACTTTTTGCGTATAAATTTCCTTGGGGTGTATGATATGCCGACAATCGCCGTAAAAGACAATGACGCAACACAACTAAATGAACCATTACAAATAACTAAGCCAACAGTAACTCGCAAAACCTACATCGAAGTTATGCGAATTATCGCCGCTTTTCTGGTTATTGTTAACCACACTAACAGCGACATTTTTATGAAATACAGCGAAGGTGAGAGCTTTACCTGGTTTTTTTCGCT
>JAFTYK010000014.1 GCA_017464765.1 Ruminococcus sp. | reverse complement strand
TTTTTCGTAGGATACGATGAGATTCCCCTTATAGGGGAAATGTCCGAAGGACAAAAGGGTCTGGGCAACGCCGTACCCACATCGTACCGCAAAATGAAGCATAAAAACCTTGATTTAAATAATCGGGGTCCCCGAAATCTGTGATTTTGGGGAGAGGAGGAGCAAGTCGAAAGATGGAGAATTTGCGATTAGCACAATCGGAATCGAAAGGCTTTGTGACGACGTGGCTACGGTGATCGGCGCTTAAGCTAATGTGACAGGCATCTGAAAATTTATTAACATTACATTAAAACGCTTTATTATTTACGATTTTTGTAGTATTATTAGTATGTACATATATACGCATTTTTGCGTAGTGCTTGAAGAATAACATAAAGGAGTAAAAACTATGGTTGAAGTTAAAAACCTGACTAAGGTTTACGGCGACATCAAGGCTGTAAACGACATCAGTTTTACTGTCAACAGCGGTGAGGTCTTAGGCTTTTTAGGACCTAACGGCGCGGGTAAGAGTACCACGATGAATATCATCACAGGTTATCTCTCTTCCTCATCAGGCACCGTTACTGTTGATGGTTCTGAAATACTCGAAAACCCAAAGGAAACCAAGGCTAAAATCGGCTATCTTCCTGAAATTCCTCCGCTTTATCCGGATATGACGGTTAAGGCTTACCTTGAGTTTATGTATGACATCAAAAAGGTCAAGCTTCCAAAATCTGAGCATATTGACGAAGTTATGGCTGTTGTGAAAATTTCCGACGTAAAAGACCGTCTGATTAAAAACCTCTCCAAAGGTTACAAACAGCGTGTCGGCTTTGCTCAGGCTTTACTTGGCAATCCGCCTGTGCTTATTTTAGACGAGCCTACTGTTGGTCTTGACCCTAAGCAGATTATCGAAATCCGCACACTCATCAAGGGTCTTGGTAAAAAACACACCGTAATCTTCTCATCACACGTTTTGTCTGAAGTGTCCGCAATCTGCGACAGAATCATTGTTATTTCAAACGGCAGTATTGTTGCTGACGCTAAAACCGACGAGCTTTCCACAGTTCTTTCAGGACAGGGACAGCTCCTTTTAGAGGTTGAGGGCAGTGCGTCCGCTGTTTCAACCGCTCTAAATGATGTTTACGGTGTTAAAAAGGTCAGCTCTATCGGCACTAACCGCTACGCTGTTGACTTCGACAACACTGTTGACGTAAGAAAAGGCGTATTCAGTGCCTTAGTTAAAGCAGGCTGTGTAATCTTAGAAATGAAGAGTGGCGGTCTCACTTTAGAAGAGAGCTTCTTACAGCTCACTTCACAGAACCAGAGAACAAAAGGAGGTAGTAACTAATGCTGGCTATTTTAAAACGTGAGCTTTCAGCGTACTTCAACAGCGCAATCGGTTACATCGTTTTAGCTGTTTTCTACTTCTTCTCAGGTATGTATTTTTACCTTTACTGCCTGTATTACGGTACAGCATCGCTGACTCCTGTATTTGCAAATATGTTTATGATTATCCTTTTCCTCATTCCGATTATTACGATGAAGTCGTTTTCTGAGGAAAAGCGTCAAAAAACCGACCAAGCGTTACTCACCGCTCCGATTAACCTTTTCGAGGTTGTAATGGGCAAGTTCTTGGGCGCGTTTACCCTCTACGCTTTATGCGTATCAATTTTCCTTTTATACACACTGGTAATCTGTTTCTTCACAACCCCTGACTGGGCAGTTATTTTGTGTACGATACTTGGTATGCTCCTTTTAGGTGGCTCGCTGATTGCTATCGACATTTTCGTTTCAGCGCTCACCGAGAGTCAGGTTATCGCCGCTATTGTGGGCATTGCTGTGGGACTTTTCATCTATATGATTGACTCTCTAGCTAGCCTCACTCAGTCACAGTTTTTAATCAATATTTTGAGTATGGTGTCATTTAACACTAACTTCAACAACTTTACATACGGCATTTTGAATTTCTCAAACGTGGTATTTTTCTTAAGCGTAATTGCTATTTTCATCTTCCTGACAATCCGCGTATTTGAGAAAAAACGCTGGAGCTAAGGAGGTGTAAGGCTATGAAAAACAACAAAGAAATGGAAAAAATCCTTAGCGCTGATAGCGAAATCAAAGAGGTAAAGAAAGCTAAAAAGCCGTCGAAAATCGGCGCTTTCTTCAAATCCCGCAACGCAAAACGCGGTACAATCTCAATCGTTTTAACCGTACTTTTCATCGCTATTGTTGTCGGTCTGAACATTGTCGCTACAATGCTGACTAACCGCTTCCCTGTTTTAAGCGCTGACCTTACCCAAAACGACGTTTACGAGCTGACTACTCCGTCAGTCGAGTTTATGAAACAGCTTGAAAAAGATGTCGACGTTTATGTTTTGATGGAAGAAAAACAGCTCGAATCTCAGGGTGAGTACAACGTTCAGGTTAACAAGCTCTTACATGCTTTTGAAAGAGAGTCAACTCACTTCAATCTAGAGTACGTTAATCTCACCAAAAACCCAACTTTCACATCGAAGTATCCAGATGTTAACTGGTCGGGCGCTTCTTATCTTATGCTTGTTTGTCACGGCGACGATTACATCGCTGTTTCAAGCGAGGACGTGTTCACCTACAACGAGGAGTATCTCTCATACTACGGCGAGTATGTTGCCGAGGGTCAGAACCTCGAGCAGGCTCTCCTTACTGCAATCTTAAACGTTACAACTGAAGAAAAAGTCGGTGTGACAGTCCTCACAGGTCACGGCGAGCTTGAAGCAACACCGCTTGTCTCACTTCTTTCAAACAACGCTTACTCCGTTGAGACAGTCAACCTCTTAAACGGTGAAATCAAGGACGACTCACAGTTTGTGATAATCTACGCCCCTACCACAGATATCGACAAAGACACTTACGACACACTCGTAAACTGGCTTTACAACGAGGGCAACTATGGTCACACCGTGATTTACATTCCTAACGATATGGTTCAAAGTGAAACTCCAAACATCGACACACTTTTAGAAGAATGGGGTATGGCAATAAACAAGAGTCTGGTTTATGAAACAGACACCCAGTATATGACAAACTCCATGCAACCAAACCTCATTTCTATCTTCAACTACGATGACACAGAGTTCTCATCAGGCATCAAAGATACCTCAATCCCTGTTGTTATGATGTACACTATGCCGATTGAACTCATCAATCCAAACGTAACTTCTCTGCTTTCAACATCAACAAGCGCTGTGCAGATGCCACTTGATGCAGACGAAAACTGGGATTACAACGAAGAAGAGCCTCAAAAGCTCATCGGTGCGGCTATCTCAACATCGGGCAACGAAGACAACACAAAGAGTTCAAATGTTATCGTTTTCGGCTCTTACGAAGCTTTCTCCGAGACAGCACTTTCCGCTACCAACTTCAACAACAGTGCATATATCATCAATCTCTTCAACACCATCGCTGACCGCGACAACGCTACCATCACAGTAGAAGGTAAAACTCTAGATTCGGCAGAACTTGGTATTACTTCAACTTTCACAACTACCCTGCTTGCAATAATCTTCAGATACCTCATTCCGGTTGCTGTTGTAATTTTAGGCGTTGTAATGTGGCTTAGAAGGAGGCACAAATAATGGCTGAAAATACTCCTGAAAAAAACCTGCAAGAGACTGTGGAAAATACCGCTACTGAAAGTTTTTCCGCAACCGAAGTTGAAACTGAAAACGAAGCTTTGAAAGCTTTTTTAGAACGTGACGAAAACTCACAAAAAGATGAAAAAACTGAAGAAAACAGCGATAAAAATAAGAAAAAGCTCTCAAAATCCACTTTATGGGTAATAATTGCGAGCGCTGTTGTTCTTTTAATTGTCGCAGTTGTTTTACTGCTCAACTTCCTTCCAAGTGACACCGAGCCTAAAGAATTAGACGCGGGTACTGAAATCAACCTCGTTGTTGATGAGAAAGGCGAGCATCAGGCTAACCTCGTTTTAAACGAAAAGGGCGAAGTAGATAACAACAGCTACGGCACTCTCATTGAATACACCCCATCTGACATCAAACAGATTGACGTTGAAAACAAGTCCGGTTCCTTCACTGTTTTAGCTGAGACTCCTGTTACAACTGACGAAGAAACAGGTGAAACAAAAACCGACGCTACCATTTATACTCTCGTAGGCTTTGAGAACATCGAGCTTCAAACAGGTGGCGCAGATACTATCGCTAACGACGTCGCAGCACTTGAGTTTTCAAGTGTTGCTGACCCTGTGGGCGAAAACGCAAAGGATTTCTGCTTTGACAATCCACGCGCTACAGTAAAGACAACCTTTTCAGACGGAACAACTTCAACTATTATTTTAGGCGACAGCGCTCCGTCACAGCTTGGTGAATACGTGATGTTCGGCGACAGCAAAGCAGTTTACGTTGTGCCTACTGACGCAGTTGACGGACTGTTGTTCTCTGTTTTAGACCTTGTTACTCTCAGCGTTAACACTTCCGCAGACACAACTGACAACGCTCAGTTTGAAGCTTTGACTCTTTCAGGCTCTGCTTACGGAGAAAAAATTGAGCTTAGACCAAACGAAGACAAGGCTATCGACTCATCATATTTGATGATAAGCCCTAAGAAGATGTTCATCAGCGAGGTTGAAGCCGCTAACATCACAGGCGCAATACGCGGACTTTACGCAGAAGAAGTTATGTGCGTAAATCCAAGCTCAGCCCAGCTTTCACAGTACGGACTAAGCTCACCTTACGCTAGTGTAAAAGCGATTTATCCCGACACAACCGTAAACATCAAAGCAAGCACTCCAAAGGACGACTACGTTTATCTCATCGCTGATTCAAACATCATCTACAAGATTAAGGCAGAGTACGTTCCTTGGGTTTACACCACATTCGACAAGCTCCGCCCTGATACAGTAATCAACCCGAACTTCAGTAGTCTTACAAACATCAAGGTTACTGATGCATCAGGAAGCTACGACCTGAAGGTTGAAACTTTCACCGATACAGTCGAAAACACCGACGGTGTGACAGAAGAAGTCGAGTCAACCACCGCTTACTACAAGGACAAGCGACTTGACGAAGACAAATTCCACGTTTTCTATAACAATATCTGCAATATGCAAAATGCAGGAAAAGCTACCACAAACGGCTCTGGAAACCCTGTTTTGACACTTGAGCTTTCCTACTCAACAGGCAGAGCAAACGATGTGATTAAGGTTTATCCAACAGGAAACACAAAGTACATCGCAACACTTAACGGTGAAACAATCTGCCTTGTATACAAGAGCTACTGCACAAAGTTCTCCCAGAGCGTACAGGATCTCATCGCAGGCAAAACAGTAGGAAGTTTCTAACTTAAGCGCCGAGTGTCCGAGCCTTTCGATTTTCAATGCGACCGAGTACCGCGCGTTAAAAAATCAAGAAAGTGATTTACTTCTTGATTTTAGCAAGCGGTAGAGGAGCAGTAGAAAATAGAAAGAGATGCGAGGACAAACGAGGCGTGATATTTAAGCGCCGAACCACCGAGCTTTTAAAATTTCAATGTGAGCGAGGTCTCGCGTTAAAAAATCAAGAAAGTGATTTACTTCTTGATTTTAGCAAGAGAGCGAGGAACAGTAGAAATTTTAAAAAGCAGCGAGGTAGGTGAAGCGTGATATCTAAGCGCCGAGGCTCGCGGCCACGTCGTCACAAAGCCTTTCGATTCCGAGTGTGCTAATCGCAAATTCTCCATCTTTCGACTTGCTCCTCCTCTCCCCAAAATCACAGATTTCGGGGACCCCGTCTATAACGAACCCGACCAACTGCGTTTACAAAGTAAACAAAGGAGGGCGAGAGAGTGCGTGGATTTTTGAGGAATAGCGGAGAGCAACGAGGCGTGATAGTTAAGCGCCGAGTGTCCGAGCCTTTCGATTTTCAATGCGACCGAGTACCGCGCGTTAAGAAATCAAGGAATAATTTACTCCTTGATTTTAGCAAGAGAGCGAGGAACAGTAGAAATTTTAAAAAGCAGCGAGGTAGGTGAGGCGTGATATCTAAGCGCTGAACCACCGAGCCTTTCAAATTTCAATGCGACCAATGGTCGCCCCTACGATTGGTAAAGAAGAGTTGATATTAGAATTGTAGGGGACGGTCTCTGTGCCGTCCCGCGAAAAATAAACGCAACATTATCGGGAGGGCGTGGAAACCCTCCCCTACAATACCGCAAAAATAATATCCCTAAAAACCAAAACAAACAGCGTGTAGTTTACCTATGCGCTGTTTTTCTTTTATCTTCGTATTTATCTTCGCTATCATTGACAAATGCGCCTAAAAATGCGATAATAACGATGTATGTAACCTATAATAGGGAGGAATTTTCTATGGCTAAAGAATTAGCTAAGTCTTACGACCCAAAACAGGTTGAAGACAGGATATACGACTTCTGGATGGAAAACAACTATTTCCACGCAGAAATTGATAAGGACAAGAAGCCTTACACTATCGTTATGCCGCCACCAAACATCACAGGTCAGTTGCATATCGGTCACGCACTCGACAACACATTACAGGATATCCTCATTCGTTTCAGACGTATGCAGGGCTACTGCGCACTCTGGCTTCCTGGTACTGACCACGCTTCTATCGCTACTGAAGCTAAGGTAGTTGAAGCCATCAAAAAAGAGGGTCTGTCAAAAGAAATTTTAGGCAGAGAAAAGTTCTTAGAGCGTGTTTGGGACTGGAAAGAAGAATACGGCTCACGTATTACAAAGCAGTTTAGAAAGCTCGGCACCTCCTGTGACTGGGAGCGTGAGCGTTTCACTATGGACGAAGGCTGCTCAGAAGCTGTTAAAGAAGTTTTCGTTCGCCTTTACAACGAAGGTTTAATCTATCAGGGCGAGAGAATCATCAACTGGTGTCCACATTGTAAGACATCTATCTCTGACGCTGAGGTTGAGTTTGAGGAGCAGGCAGGCCATTTCTGGCATCTTCGCTACCCACTCACTGACGGTAGTGGCTACCTCGAGCTTGCTACAACCCGTCCTGAAACACTTTTAGGTGATACTGCTGTCGCTGTTAACCCTAACGATGAAAGATACAAGGATTTAGTCGGCAAGACTTTAACTCTTCCACTCGTTGGACGTGAGATTCCTATCGTTGCTGACGATTATGTTGAGATGGATTTCGGAACAGGTGTTGTTAAAATCACTCCTGCTCACGACCCTAACGACTTCGAAGTAGGACTTCGCCACAATCTCCCTGTCTTAAACTGTATGACAGACGACGCTAAAATCACTGAGGACTATCCAAAATACGCTGGTATGGACCGCTACGAAGCTAGAAAAGCTATCGTTAAAGATCTAGAAGAAGGCGGTTTCTTAGTAGAGATTGAAGACTATTCTCACAACGTTGGTACATGTTATCGTTGTCACACAACAGTAGAGCCTAGAGTTTCTAAGCAGTGGTTCGTAAAGATGAAGCCACTCGCTGAACCTGCTATCGAGTGTGTACGTGATGGTCGAGTTAAGTTCGTTCCTGAACGTTTCGATAAAATCTACTACCACTGGATGGAAAACATCAAAGACTGGTGTATTTCACGTCAGCTTTGGTGGGGTCACAGAATCCCGGCTTACTACTGTGATGAGTGTGGCGAGACTGTAGTTGCTAAAGAAGCTCCTTCAGTTTGTCCAAAGTGTGGCTGTACTCATTTACATCAGGACGAAGATACACTTGATACATGGTTTAGTTCAGCGCTCTGGCCATTCTCAACGCTCGGCTGGCCAAATGACGCTGAAGACTTAAAATACTTCTACCCAACCAACACTTTAGTTACAGGCTATGATATCATTTTCTTCTGGGTAGCTCGAATGATTTTCTCAGGTATGCACCATATGGGCGAAGTACCATTCAACACAGTATTCATTCACGGTATCATTCGTGACTCACAGGGCAGAAAGATGAGCAAATCGCTTAACAACGGCGTTGACCCTATCGAAGTTATCGACAAGTATGGCGCAGACGCGCTACGTTTCTTCCTCGCTACAGGTAACTCACCTGGTAACGATATGAGATTTTCAGAAGAGAGAGTTGAAAGTTGCCGTAACTTTGCTAACAAACTTTACAACGCTTCCCGTTTCGTTCATATGAACATCGACGATCACGATGTTAAATGTGAACTTCCTGAAACACTCGAGCTTGAAGATAAGTGGATTTTATCTACTTTAAACACATTAGCTAAGGAAGTTACCGACAACCTCGACAAATTCGAGCTTGGTATCGCTGTAAGCAAACTCTACGATTTTATCTGGGACTGCTACTGCGACTGGTACATCGAGCTTGCTAAATCCCGTCTTAATGGCGAAGATGCTGTTTCAGCACAGAACGCTAGACAGGTCCTCCTTTACGTTCTTGATAAAATCTTGAAGCTTTTACACCCATTTATGCCGTTCATTACTGAGGAAATCTGGCAGACTCTCCCTCATCAGGGTGAGACAATTATGCTCGAAAAATACCCTGAGTATGAGGACGCACTCAACTTCCCGGAGGACTCTTCTCAGATGGAAGTTATTATGGAAGCAATCACCGCTATCCGTACCCGTCGTAACGAGATGAACGTTCCACCATCAAAGAAAGCAAATTACTTCATCGCAACCGATAAGAAGGATACTTTCTCCCATGGTATTCAGTTTATTAAGAAGCTCGCTTCAGCTACTGAAATTGAAATCGGCGACGAGTTCACACTCGACAAGGCTGTGACAGTTGTCACAAACGACGCTAAAATCTACATTCCTATGAGCGACCTCGTTGACAAGGAAGAAGAGCTTAAGCGTCTTAACAAGGAACTCGCAACCGTTGAGAAAATGCTCGCTCAGGACGAGGGCAAGCTAAATAATCAAGGCTTTATGGCTAAAGCCCCAGAAGCTGTAATCGAAAAGATTAAGGGTCAGGCTGAAAGAGAAAGAGAAAAAATCGCTCTCATCAAGGCTGCTATTGCTGATTTAGATTAACCAAGCTTCATAAATAACTGTAGGGACGGTCTTTGTGCCGTCCCTTTTTATTATCTGCGTTTTCTTTTGGAAAGACGTGGAACCCCCCTACAAATATCGCACCAACGTCGCATTTAAAACGTAGGGGCGACTATCAGTCGTCCGTTCACTAATAAAGCATTACCCCCGAGGAAATCCTCGGGGGTTTTATGTCATCATATTGTCAAATCTTTTTCCTGCAAAACTCACCCATACAGCAATTCTCGCACATAGCTTTTCGCGCTGTGCAGACAGCTCTTCCGTGAAGCACAATGCGGTGGCAAAAATCGTTTGATTCGTCTTCCGGGAGTAAATCGCGTAAGATAAACTCTATTTTCTTAGCATCTTTTTCGTTATGCAGTCCAAGTCTTCTAGTGATACGTATACAATGCGTGTCCACCACTACCGCAGGCTGATGAAAAATATCGCCCATAACGAGGTTAGCGGTCTTTCGACCGATTCCCGGTAGCTTAATTAAATCCTCGAGTGTCTGGGGAACTTCTCCGCCGAACTCGCTAACTAACATTTTACCTAGCTCCACCAAATCTCGCGACTTCGTTTTGTAAAGTCCGCAGGATTTTATGTATTCTGCGACTTCATCATAAGTCGCATTTGCGAAATCTTCAGCCGTTTTAAATCTCTCAAAAAGCGCAGGAGTTACCATATTCACCCTTGCATCAGTACATTGCGCCGCAAGTCTTGTCGCAATTAGTAACTGAAGCGGGTCCTCGTATGTCAGCGAGCAAATTGCGTCGGGATATTCTCTTTTCAGGGCTTCTACCGCCTCTAAAGCTATCTGTTTTTTGGTCATTTTTTCACCTACTTTACAAAACTATTGTATCATATTATCTTTTTGTTCTCAAATACTTTATTTTTGAAATGTTTGGGGTTATAATGTAGCATATTTGTTTTGAAAGGATACCATATGTATCAGAATTATATTTTTGACCTGTACGGCACATTGATTGACATTCGCACCGACGAGTCAGGCGACAAGTTCTGGAAAAAAGTTGCCGAAATTTACAAGAGAAACGGTGCTGACTACAGCCACAAAGAAATCAAAGAGAATTACTATCGTCTTGCAAAAATCGAGAAGAATATAGGTCATTTGACCCACCCGTTTTATCGTCATATCGACATAAAACTCGAACACGTTTTCAGCCGACTTTACAAGCGCAAGGGTGTCACCCCGACTAAAGAAATGATTAGCGACACAGCTATTTCTTTCAGAAAAGCGTCAACCCAGTTTATCAAGCTTTACGACGGTGTCATTGACCTGCTCGAAAGCCTGAAAAAAGCGGGCAAGAACGTCTACCTGCTTTCTAACGCCCAGCGTTGCTTCACATATCCTGAGATGCAGCAGCTCGGCTTGGTTGACTATTTTGACGGAATACTCATCAGCTCAGACTGTTACTGCTCGAAACCTCAGAAAGAATTTTTCACAACACTTTTCAAGCGTTACAATCTTAAGCGCGACGAGTCTGTTATGATTGGCAACGACTGTATCACCGATATGCTCGGCGCCAAAGGTGCAGGAATTGATTCGCTGTACATACATCAGGAAATCAGCACCCCGCTTGAGGGCAAAGAGCTTATCTGTAACTACAAGATTATGGACGGCGACGTCACTAAAATCAAGGAGTATCTCCTTCGTGCATAAGGAATTATTATGAAAAGTAAGTTTATTTCTATGGTTGCACTCATCGTTTCTGTTGGAGCATTTTTTGTATCAATTGCTTTTCTTACTTATAGAATCAAGAGCGATATGTCCTACAGCGCGATTATCTATCAGCTCATCGCTACAGGACTTATTTCCATCATCTGCTTTTTCAACGTCATTTATCTTTTCACACAAGACGATGAAACCGACGAAAATGATGAAGATATTAACGATTAACTCAAGTTTATAGATTTTGTTTTTATGTTTACTTCCTAAAAAAGACCTCACGTATAGTGAGGCCTTTTTTCTTTGCGCTATTTAGAGCGTATCTATCTTTTTTGAGAGGTAACGTTGGATTATTGTCGCATCAAAAATACTGATTTCGTCATCCTTGTTCACGTCACCCACAAGTTTCTGCAGTTCGGTCAAATCATTATATTTCGCAACATAACGCTGAATGAGAGTAGCGTCCATAATTGCTACCTCGCCATTACCGTCAACATCACCCATTAGAATCTCTGGCAGTGGCGGGTTGTCGCTGGACTCATCTTCACTAGACTCATCTTCGCTTGACTCTACCTCGCTTGATTCTTCCTCGCTGGATTCATCTTCACTGGACTCATCTTCGCTTGGCTGTGTTGGTCCTATAATTGGAGCGTCACTTGACTCCTCCTCGCTGGATTCATCTTCGCTAGACTCTATCTCACTTGATTCTTCCTCGCTAGATTCATCTTCGCTAGACTCATCTTCGCTTGGCTGTGTTGGTCCTATAATCGGAGCGTCGCTTGACTCTTCCTCACTGGATTCGTCTTCACTAGACTCTATCTCACTTGATTCTTCCTCGCTAGATTCATCTTCACTAGACTCATCTTCGCTTGGCTGTGTTGGTCCTATAATTGGAGCGTCACTTGACTCCTCCTCACTAGACTCCTCCTCACTAGACTCGTCTTCACTAGACTCTATCTCACTTGATTCTTCCTCGCTAGATTCATCTTCGCTAGACTCATCTTCGCTTGG
>JAFTYK010000013.1 GCA_017464765.1 Ruminococcus sp. | reverse complement strand
AGCAACCAACAATCAACCAGCAACTAACCAACAACTAACCAGCAAACAACCACAATATAATAAATATAATAAAAGAAATAAATATAATAATGCAATAAATGATATTGAATGTCACAGGAATTATAATATTGATGATTTTGATAAGGGTGCTATTAGGTGTGACTAGGATAAAAGAGAAACCATCGCTTTTGCTGTTTGGTTTAGTGCAAAAGAAAACCCGACGGAGTTTATCCATCGGGTTTGTGTTTGATTTTGAGGGATACGCCTCGGCGCTTAGATTTCACAGCCGCAGCCGTGGTCGTGGTCACATTCCTGAATCTTGCCCACAATCGGCTCAGGGTCGATGCCCTGACGTGTGTAATAATCAGCTAAAGCGGCTTTTATAGCCTGCTCAGCTAAGACCGAACAATGAACCTTTACCGGTGGCAAACCGTCGAGTGCTTCCATAACTGCTTTGTTAGTAAGCTTGAGCGCTTCGTCGATAGTCTTGCCCTTGATAAGCTCTGTTGCCATTGAGCTTGTAGCGATTGCGGCACCGCAACCAAAGGTCTTGAACTTGCAGTCAACGATAGTGTTGCCCTCGACCTTGATGTACATTTTCATGATATCTCCGCATTTACTGTTACCAACTTCGCCGATACCTGAAGCGTCAGGAATTTCGCCTACGTTTCTAGGGTTTGCGAAGTGGTCCATAACCTTTTCTGTATATGCCATAATTAAGCGTTCCTTTCTTCTTCTTTGATTTTTTCCCACAGCGGTGACATCATTCGAAGATAATCTACAATCTGTGGAACTTGTTCTAAAATATAGTCAACGTCTTCTTCAGTGTTTTCGTCAGAGAAGGAAAGACGCATACTTCCGTGAGCAATTTCGTGTGGCAGACCAATGGAGAGCAGCACGTGGCTTGGGTCTAGGTCTCCTGAAGTACAAGCAGAGCCTGAACTAGCGCAGATTCCCGCCATATCAAGCTTTAAAAGTAAGCTTTCGCCCTCGATACCTTCAAAGCACATATTGATGTTACCCGGTAAGCGATTCACTCTGTCGCCGTTAATTCGGCTACGCTCGATTTTAAGTAGTCCGTCAATGAGGCGGTCACGCATTTTAGTAAGACGTGCGTTACGCTCATTCATTGTGGAAAGAGCAAGCTCGAGTGCTTTAGCTAAACCTACGATGCCGGCGACATTTTCAGTACCGGCTCTTCTGGTACGCTCCTGAGCGCCGCCGTCGATAAGAACGTCAGGACGAACTCCTCTTCTGCAGTACAAAGCGCCACAGCCCTTAGGTCCGTGGAATTTATGACCTGTAAGGCTTAGCATATCGATGTTCTGTTCTTCAACGTTTATTTCGACATTTCCTACAGCCTGAACAGCGTCTGTGTGGAAAATGACTTTGTTCTCTCGACAAACAGCGCCGATTTCTTTTATTGGCTGGATAGTGCCGATTTCGTTGTTAGCGTACATTATAGTTACTAACGCGGTAGTATCCTTGATAGCATTTCTTACGTCCTCGACTTTGACGATACCGTTTTCGTAAACGTCGAGATATGTCACCTCAAAGCCTTCTTTTTCAAGAGCCTTGCAGGTGTGAAGCACAGCGTGATGCTCAAATTTAGATGTGATGATGTGGTTTTTGCCCTTTTTCTTTAGAGCGCGACACATACCCTTAATCGCCCAGTTGTCGGCTTCGCTTCCGCCTGATGTGAAGTAAATCTCGTTAGGCGAATTCGCACCGATTAAGTTAGCGATTTTCTCTCGTGCATTTTCTACTGCTTCTTTTGCTTTAGCTCCGACAGAGTACAAAGAAGATGGGTTGCCGTAAACATCAGTGAGATACGGCATCATTTCTTCTAACACCTGTGGGGCAAGTGCTGTTGTAGCAGCGTTGTCAGCATAAATTCTTCTCATTATGTTATCACCTTTAGTTGTTATGTTTATAAAAATTTCTGAGTTTCAGCTACAGCTAAGCGGTCACAACGCTCGTTTTCGCTGTGTCCTGCGTGACCTTTAACCCAGTTGACTTCGACTTTGTGTTTATCGTAAAGAGCGAGAAGTTCGTCCCAAAGCTCGGGATTCAAGGCTTTGTCCTTTTTGTTTCTCATCCAGTTGTTTTCTTTCCACTTTTTTGCCCAGCCGAGCTTAAGCGCGTTACAAACATACTGCGAGTCGGAGTAAAGAGCCACCTCGCACGGCTCTTTGAGAAGCTTCAGCGCGTTAATCACAGCCAAAAGCTCCATACGGTTATTGGTGGTGAGTTTTTCACCGCCCGATATTTCCTTTTCGGTTTCTTTGTATCTTAGTATGGCGCCCCAGCCGCCAGGACCCGGATTGCCCGAACAAGCGCCGTCAGTGAAGATTTCAACCTTTTTCAATGAAAATACTCCTACTTCCCTTTATAATAACCACACTATATTATACCACACAGCTTTTTTATTGCAACACTTTTTACTGATTATTCTACGCTTTTGTGACTATAATATAACTATGCAAAAATTAAACAGGGAGTGTAACAGCAAAATAATGTAAATATAATGTAAAATCTTCCTGGGTTCTTCCTTATTAACTTGACCTTTATGCATTTTTAGGTTAAAATAAAACTACATATATTTATTATAGGGTATTATGTCCTTTTGATATCAAGTTCGTATGGACGGCATAGATACGAATTTTACATATTTTATATTCACACAATTTGACAGGAGGTATATTTTTGAGTAGTGAAAACAAGAAAACTTACAAACGTAAAAGCACTGCACCAAAGGCAAAAAAGCCTGTAAAAAATGTAAAGACCAGTGCAAAGAACACTTCAAAGAACGCTAAAGCAAACAGCTCAGCTAAGAGAAAACAATACAAGAAAAAGCAGGTAGAAAAGGTAACAAAGCCACCGATTAAAATCGCGTTTTTGGGCGGTCTTAACGAAATCGGCAAGAACCTCACGGTTTTTGAGTGCAACGATGACATCATCATTTTAGACTGTGGTATGGCTTTTCCTGACGGAGATATGCTCGGTGTTGACCTTGTTATTCCTGATTTTACCTATCTTGAGCAGAACAAGGACAGAGTAAAGGGCATCGTCATTACCCACGCTCACGAGGACCATATTGGCGGATTGCCGTATCTTCTCTCTAAGGTGAACGTGCCTATCTACGGCACAAGGCTCACCGTAGGTCTGATTGAAAATAAGCTTAGAGAACACTCGCTTGATAAGGTTAATCTCCACGTTGTTGAAACAGGCGGTTTTGTGAAGCTCGGCTGCTTTGATGTTGAGCTTATCCACGTTAACCATTCTATTCCTGATTCTGTTGGTGTGGCTATTCATTCGCCTGCGGGAGTTATCGTACACACAGGCGACTTCAAAATCGACTACACCCCGATGTCAGGCGGTATGATTAATCTTTCACGTTTTTCTCAGCTTGGAGAAGAGGGCGTGTTAGCACTTTTAGCTGACAGCACTAACGCATCGCGTCCGGGCTATACTGCAACTGAGCAGACAGTAGCCGAGAGCTTTGACACACTTTTCAGACGTGCGCGTCACAACAGAATTATCATCGCAACATTTGCGTCCAATATCAGCCGTGTTCAGCAGATTATCAACTGCGCTAAGAAATTTGACCGTAAGGTTGCTTTCTCGGGCAGAAGTATGGTCAACTATATGAACGTAGCAAAGGAACTCGGTTATTTAGAAGTAGATGACAGCCTTATAATAGATATAGACCAGTTAAAGGATTATCCTAACGAAAAGGTGGTTCTTGTCACCACAGGTTCACAGGGCGAGCCGATGAGCGCACTTTCTCGTATGGCGTATTCTGACCACAGAAAGGTTAGTGTTGGCGCGGGAGATTTCATCATCATTTCAGCTAACCCAATCCCCGGCAACGAGCGAACAGTCGGCAACGTTGTTGATGAGCTTTTAAAACGCGGTTGCGAGGTTGTTCACGAGTCGATGTACGAGGTTCACGTTTCGGGTCACGCTTGTCAGGAAGAGTTAAAACTTCTCCACAGCCTTGTTAAGCCTAAGTATTTCATTCCTGTTCACGGTGAGCAGAAACACTTAAGAAAGCACATGGACTTAGCTCTGTCACTTGGAATGAAGAGAAGCAACGTCTTCATTGGAGATATAGGCAAGGTTGTTGAGCTTACTGAAACTCAGATGAAAGAAGTCGCTCCTGTTCCATCGGGCAAGGTCTTTGTTGATGGTCTTGGAGTAGGAGACGTAGGTTCTATCGTACTAAGAGACAGAAAGCACCTTGGTCAGGATGGTCTTATCATCATTGTTGCATCTCTCGATGTTTACGACGGCCACGTTATCAGCGGTCCTGATATCGTTTCGCGTGGTTTCGTTTATGTTCGCGAGAGCGAGGGACTATTGGACGAAGTGAAAGAAAGAGCGCTTAACATCTTGGAAGATTGCGCACAGCGTAATGTTCACGAGTGGGGCGTTATTAAGAATAAAATCAAGGACGATGTGTCAAAGCTTATTTTACAGCGCACACGCAGAAGTCCGATGATTCTTCCGATATTGATGGAAGTATAAGAATTTCAGATTCTTTGATTAAAGGTAAGGGGAAATAAAGTGAAAAAACGTGTTTTCGCGGTTATGCCTATATATTTCGTTTTTGCTTTTGTGATGCTTTTGATGGCATTTGCATCATTAAAGTACAATAAAATACTGTTTGCTGTCGAAATCGTTTTGTCGCTTGTGGCTTTCGGAGTGGTGCTTTACTTTGTGCTTGATTTCAAAAAGTACATGCGTGGAGTTGTCGCTGACTCTGTTATGGCTGTGGCGGGAATTTCTCCTCAGTTTGTTGAGTTGTATAAGCTCCCTTGCGCTGTAGTCGGGGAGTACGGCGAGATTCTTCTTTACAACGAGAAGTTCAAGAAGCTGTTTATTGGGGGCGTTGATGCCACAGGTGACAGCATTCTAAACTACTTCAAAAACGATTCCTTGGAAACGCTGTTTAAATCCGTGAGCGGTATAGAAACAGATTTTGAAGGAAAAAAGCTCACCGTTTACTCAAACAAAGTCGACAAAGGCTATATGCTCACCGTTGTCGACAATACATACTTAAAGAACATCGAGCGCGAATACTACGACACAAAAAAGTCGGTAGCTTTGGTGTATTTTGACAACCTCAACGATTTCTCATCAGATAGCGAGGACGAAGCTACTAAAGCTATGCTCACGGTTGAAAGTTTGCTTTCTCGCTTTGCGTCTAAGCACGACTGCTTGTACCGTAAGCTAAGCGACAGTAAGTATCTCATCATTTTTGATGAAAAGGTGCTTTCTGTTCAGATTGAAAAGAAATTCCGCATCTTGGATAAAGTCAGACAAATTGAAGTAGGCGAGCGTAAGGCGAGCATTTCTATCGGAATAGGCAGAGGTTGTGAAAACCTCAAAGAAAGCCACGTAAACGCTAAGAAAGCGCTTGATATGGCGCTTGGTCGCGGTGGCGATCAGGTAGCAATCCTGTCTGGTGGCGAGTACGAGTTTTACGGCGGTGTTTCAAAAGGTGTTGAAAAAACCAGCAAGGTCAGAGTGCGTATTATCGCTGAGTCGGTGAAAAACGCTATCGAAAATGCCGACAAGGTGCTGATTATGGGTCACAAGTTCTCGGACTTGGACTGTGTCGGTGCGGCGACGGGTATTTACTCAAGCGTAACCAAAACTTTCTCAAAGCGCGCGTACATCGTTTGCGATACTGAAAAGTCGATGGCTAAACCGCTCATTGAGAAACTTAGTGAACGTAATAATGATATGTTCATAAACGTTGACAGAGCGCAGTCGCTTGTTACTGAAAAAACCCTGCTTTTTGTTGTGGACACTCATTCGCCTGACTTTGTGGAGAGCGAGAAAGTCCACAAAATGTGTAGTAAAGTCATAGTTATTGACCACCATAGAAAGATGGTCAACTTTATTGACAATGCTGACGTGTTCTTCCACGAGCCGACAGCCTCGTCAACCTGCGAAATGGTCACCGAGCTTATCTCGTATTTAGGCGATGATGGTCTTTCGAAAATCGAAGCTGAGGGACTGCTTTCAGGAATTATGCTCGATACCAAGAATTTTGTTATAAATACAGGTGTGCGTACCTTTGAGGCGGCTGCGAATTTACGCAAAAAGGGCGCTGACACCGTTACTGTCAGGAATATGTTCTCTAGTTCCATTGACAGCTATAAAAGTAAGCACGAGATTGTTGCGCGCTCGATTGTTGTTAACAACTGCGCCGTTTCTACTGTTGACTCGAAAGTGCCAAATGCGAGAGTATTAAGCGCTCAGGCGGCTGACGAAATGCTTACGATAAGCGATGTTTACGCTTCGTTTGTCATCGCGCCGCTTGACCAGAAAACTGTCAATATTTCCGCTCGTTCTTACGGAAAAATAAATGTTCAGCTTGTGATGGAAAAGCTTGGCGGTGGCGGTCACCAGAATATGGCTGCTGTTCAGCTTTCTGATACCACAGTTGAAAAAGCGAAAGAAACTTTGATTTCTATTATTAAGTCATTATAAAGTACGGAGGTTATTATGAAGGTTGTACTTTTACAGGATGTTAAAGGTTTAGGAAAAAAGGGAGAGCTTGTTACAGCTTCCGACGGATATGTTCGTAATTTTCTTTTTCCGAAAAATTTAGCTAAAGAGGCTAACGCTCAGGCAATGAATGAACTCAAAAACGCTGAGCAGTCAAAGCAGTTTAAAATCGATACTGCCATCAAAAACGCAAACGAAGCAAAATCTAAGCTCGAAGGCTCAACATTTGTTATGAATGCAAAGGCAGGAGCAAACGGCAAGCTTTTCGGTAGCATTACAGCTAAGGAAATCAGCGCTGAAATCAAAAAGCAGAAGGGCATCGACGTTGATAAACGTAAGATTACTCTTTCATCTGACATCAAAACCTGCGGTGTTTACGATGTTGAGGTTAAGCTTTACACTTCAATCACAGCAAAGGTACAGGTTGAGGTAAAGGCGCTTTAAGCGTAGAAGCATTAGCGATATATCTTCGATGCGATATATCTTTGATGCGATATGTCGAAGACGCGATATGTTTGATGAAATCAAACATTATTTTATAGACAGAAGGTGAAATTTTGGCTGACAACAGAATTACTGCGGGTTACGACGGGCTGAAACTTCCGTACAGCCCCGAGGCTGAACAGGCGGTGCTTGGTGCTATTATTTTAGACAAAGACGTCATCGCGCGTGTTGCCGAGATATTGCCAAAATCAGATTATTTTTACGTTTCAACTCACAGAACGATTTACTCGACGATGCTTTCAATGTTCACTCAGGGAAAGACCGTCGACTTTGTAACGTTGCTTGAGAATCTGAAACAGGAGAGAACTTTTGACGACGCTACAGGCAAGACCTATCTTATGCAACTTGCCGAGAGCTGTCCGTCAATTTCAAATATTGAGGAGTACGCAAAACTCGTCAGGGATAAACACGATGTGAGAATGCTCATTTCCGCGTCACGTGATATTATAGAAGAGGCAAGCGACGGCGCTAACCCTCCGTCACTTCTCATTGACTCTGCCGAGCAGAAGATTTTTGATATTCGCAGAGGCAAGAATATTCAGGGCTTACAGCGACTCGACGAAGTCCTTGTGCAGACTTTCGACAGACTCGATTTGCTAAACCGTGAAGACGAGTCGATTAAGCCTGTTTCAACAGGTATCGGCGACCTTGACAGAATTATCACGGGTCTTAACCGCTCTGACCTTATTCTTTTGGCGGCTCGTCCTGGTATGGGTAAGACAAGCTTTGCGCTCAATATTGCTAAACACGTTGCTTGCGTTTCAAAGAAAACCGTTGCTTTCTTCTCGCTGGAAATGACCAAGGAGCAGTTGGCTTCACGTTTACTGTCAAGCGAAGCGCTTGTTGGAGGTACGAAGCTTAGAACAGGTGCGCTCACTGACGAGGAATGGCAACGTCTGATTTCTGCGGGCGATGTGCTGAATAAAGCTAATATTTATCTTGATGATACTCCGGGTATCACCGTTCCCGAAATGAAAGCAAAATTACGTCGTCTCAAAGACGTTGACCTCGTTGTTATCGACTATCTCCAGCTTATGTCAGCAGGCGGTAGAAAAACTGACAACCGAGTTCAGGAAATTTCCGACATCACTCGAAATCTGAAGATTTTAGCTAAGGAAATCAACGTGCCTGTTATCTGTCTTTCGCAGCTTTCCCGTGCGAGCGAACAGCGTACTGACCATAAACCACAGCTTAGTGACCTTCGAGATTCAGGTTCTATCGAGCAGGACGCTGACATTGTGCTTTTCCTTTATCGTGAGGGATATTACGACAAGGACAAGGGAGAGAACGTCGCTACTGCAGTTGACCAGAACAGCGGTGAGTGTCTTGTTGCCAAGAACCGTCACGGTGAAACTAATTCCGTCAAACTGCACTGGCAGGGCGAGTTTATGAGATTTACAGGTGTGGAGGCTCGTCGTGAGGGCTAAAGTCAGTAAGGCGATAGGCGACTTCTCGATGATTCAAAAAGGTGACAAGGTAGTTGTCGCATTGTCAGGAGGCGCTGACAGTGTTGCGCTTTTAGATGCGCTTAATTCTATGAAAGAATTATTAGATATTACTCTTTATGTCTGCCACTTGAATCACAACATCAGAGGCGATGAAGCTAAACGCGACGAGGATTTCGTAGTATCATTGTGCGAAAAGCTCGGGGTTGAGCTTTTTCTTAGAAGCCTTAATGTATGCGATATCGCGCAAGAGCGAAAAGAAAGCCTCGAGCTGTGTGGCAGATTTTGTCGCTATGAGTTTTTCGGTGAGCTGAGCGAGAGCTTAGGCGCAAAAATTGCGACTGCTCACACTTCTTCCGATAATGTAGAAACCGTGCTTTACAACGAAGCGCGCGGTACTTCGCTCAATGGTCTTTGCGGAATCAAGCCAAAGCGTGACTGCATTATCCGACCGCTGATTTATTGTAGTCGTGAGGATGTTGAGCGCTATTGTGATGAACAGTCACTTTCCTATGTTGTCGATAGCACTAATCTGACTGACGATTACACCCGAAACAACATTCGTCACAACGTTGTGCCTGTGCTGAAAAGCATCAATCCTGACCTTGAAAATACTGTTCAGAGAATGTGCGCGACTCTAGGCGATGTTAAAGATTATCTCGATAAAATTTCTTCAAAAGAACTAAGTGGAGCGAGAACCGACTACGGATACTCCTGTGAAAAGCTCCTCTCTCTAGATAAAGCGGTGCTTTCTAACTGCATTTTCCTTGTTGCTAAGGAAAGTTCAGTTGATGTGAGTTTTCGTCATATTGAGCTGATTATAGAAGCGATGAAAAATGGTGGATGTGTTGATTTGTCTGCACAGAAACGCTGTGTTTGTAAACAAGGTGTGCTTAGAATCGTAGATGTTGACACTTCTTTGAGTGAAAACGTCGACGAAATTCCGAAAACGCCTTTTTTAGAAAGCGGTTTCGCTGAATTTGTTTCTAAAGAAGAATTAAAAAATATTAACAAAAAGTTATTAACTAATTGCATCAACTGTGATATAATCTCCGTTGATACAGTGATTAGAACAAGAAAAGACGGCGACACGTTCACGCTCTCAAACAGAAACGTGACAAAGTCGCTCAAAAAGTTATTCAATGAACTGAAAATTCCTGCCGAAAAGCGAAACAGCGTAAAGCTTGTCGCTAATGGCAACACCGTGCTGTGGATAGAAGGTGTGGGAGTTTCAAAACAGGGTAGAGTAGATAAGCACAGTTTTGGTGCTTATCGTGTGAAATCAGGGGGATAGTATGATTAACGATGTTGAAAGAGTATTGGTGACCGAAGAACAGATTAACGAGGCTGTTCACAGAATTGCTAAAGAAATAGAGAAAGACTACGAAGGCAAGGAAGTGCTTTTCGTAGGACTTTTAAAGGGCAGTATCGCGTTTATGGCTGACCTTATCAAAGCGTACGAAAACACCTGCACAATCGACTTTATGGCTGTGTCTTCTTACGGCGCAGGTACTGAAAGCAGTGGTCGAGTTAATATCGTCAAGGACCTCTCCGTTCCTATCGACGGCAAGGACATCGTTATCGTTGAGGATATTATCGACTCAGGCAACACTCTCTCATTTATCAAGGCATATTTTGCCGCTAAAAACGCTAATTCCGTGAAAATCTGCACTCTGCTGAATAAACCGTCACGCAGAGTCGTTGATATAAATGTTGACTACATAGGCTACGATATCGAGGACGAGTTTGTTATCGGCTACGGACTAGACTATAACGAACACTACCGCAATCTTCCGTATGTAGGAGTTTTAAAACGCAGTATTTATTCATAATTTTTATGATTTTATCAATACTAATATAAGGAGTGAATAGTATTGGAAAATAAAAGTCCAAACAAGTTAAAAGGTTTACTTGTATACTTAGGTATTCCGATTCTTATTATTGTAATCGCGGCGTGGTTTTTCTCGCTCAATCAGGTTGAAAAGCCAACTTACTCTGAAATGGTCGGATATTTTGAAGACCAGAAGGTTGAAGAGTTTTCCGTAAACGGCAACTCAGCTGTGCTTACTGTCAAGCTTTATGACGGCACAGAGATTGAGCATAAGCTGATGGATTGGGATACTTTCAGAGAAGACGTCTGGGACGACATCGAAAAGTATAACGATAATCACCCTAATGAGCCGATGAAAATCGACCTTATAGCGTCTAACGACACATCTATCTGGGTTGAGCTTATCCCGACAGTGCTTTTAGTTTTAGTATTCATAGGCTTCTGGTTCTTCATCATGAAGCGTATGGGTGGCGGAGGAATGGGTTCAAAGGAACTCAACTTCGGCAAAGCTAAGTTTAAGAATAGCGCTGACGAAAAGAAGAAGACAACCTTCGACGATGTTGCGGGTGCTGACGAAGAAAAAGAAGAGCTGAAAGAAATCGTTGAATTCCTCAAAGCTCCTGATAAATACAACTCACTCGGCGCAAGAATTCCAAAGGGCGTACTGCTCGTAGGCCCTCCTGGTACAGGTAAAACCTTGCTCGCTAAAGCTGTAGCAGGCGAAGCAGGCGTTCCTTTCTTCTCGATTTCAGGTTCCGACTTCGTTGAGATGTTTGTCGGTGTCGGCGCTTCGCGTGTTCGAGACCTCTTTGACACAGCGAAGAAGAACTCACCTTGTATTATCTTCATTGATGAAATCGACGCCGTTGGTCGTCAGCGTGGTACAGGCTTAGGCGGTGGCCACGATGAAAGAGAGCAGACACTTAACCAGTTGCTTGTTGAGATGGACGGTTTCGGAGCTAACGAAGGCGTAATTATGATTGCGGCTACTAACCGTGCTGATATCTTAGACCCTGCGCTTTTACGTCCTGGTCGATTTGACCGTCAGGTGCTTGTCGGCTATCCTGATATTAACGGTCGTGAGGCTATTCTTAAGGTTCATTCTCGTGAGAAGCCTTTAGCTCCTGATGTTAATCTTAAGACTATCGCTAAAACAACAGCAGGTTTTACAGGAGCTGACCTTTCAAATCTCTTGAACGAAGCTGCGCTTCTTTCAGCGAGAAAGAACAAGAAAGCTATCACAATGGCTGAAATCGAAGAGGCAACAATCAAGGTTGTTGTCGGCACAGAGAAGAAAAGTAGAGTTATGTCTGACCACGAGAAAAAGCTCACTGCTTACCACGAGGCAGGTCACGCAATCGCTTTTTATGCCTGTGAAACTCAGGACCCTGTACACCAGATTTCCATTATCCCACGTGGTATGGCTGGCGGTTACACAATGCCACTTCCTACTGAGGACAGGTCCTATCGCTCAAAGAAAGAAATGCTCGAGGATATTATCGTGTCACTTGGTGGTCGAGTAGCTGAAGCACTTGTTCTCAACGATATTTCAACAGGTGCATCAAACGACATCGAACGTCTTACAAAGACCGCTCGTAATATGGTTATTCGCTACGGTATGAGTGATGCTTTAGGTCCGATTAACTATGGTTCAGGTTCAAACGAGGTGTTCATCGGCCGTGATATGGGTCAGGTAAAAGACTACTCAAACGAAACTGCCGCTAAGATTGACGAGGAAGTTCACGCTATCATCGCTGATGCTTACAAGAAAACTGAGGAAATCCTCAACGCTAATATGGATAAACTCCACGAAGTAGCGGGTTACCTCATTAAGCATGAGAAGATGAGCGGCGAAACTTTCGAGCAGGTAATGCTTGGCACTTATGTTGAGGAAGTAGAGGAAACTGTAGAGGAAACTACTGAAGAAATTTCTATTGAAGAATAATTATTAAAGGACGGGGCGGACGGTTGTTCGCCTCGTTTTGGACTGAATAAGGAAAATGGAGGTGCTTTCGTGTCATCAGATAAAATAGTGATTAAGGGTGCAAGAGAGCATAATCTCAAGAATATTGATGTTGAAATCCCGAGAGATAAGCTCGTTGTTATGACGGGACTTTCGGGTTCGGGAAAGAGTTCGCTCGCTTTCGACACAATCTACGCTGAAGGACAGCGAAGATACGTTGAGAGCCTTTCTTCCTACGCTCGAATGTTCTTAGGACAGATGGAAAAGCCGTCAGTTGATACTATCGAGGGTCTTTCTCCTGCTATCTCGATTGACCAGAAAACAACATCTAAAAACCCTCGTTCCACAGTCGGTACTGTGACCGAGATTTACGATTACCTGCGACTGCTCTACGCTCGAATTGGCGTGCCACATTGTCCTGTTTGCGGTAAGGTGATACAGCAACAGACTGTTGACCAGATTACTGACCACGTCTTAGAACTTGAAAAAGGCACAAAAATTCAGATTATGGCGCCTGTCATAAGAGGTAAAAAAGGCGAGCATAAAAAGGAGTTTGAAAATGCGCGAAAATCGGGCTTTGCGAGAGTGCGAGTTGACGGAATAATTTACGATTTGTTCGAGGATATAGTTCTCGAAAAGAATAAAAAGCACACTATCGAAATCATTGTTGACCGTCTTGTTGTGAGCGATGATATCGTGTCGCGTCTTGCAGACAGCATCGAGGTTGCCTCAAAACTTTCAAACGGCATCATCGTTGTGAATGTGCTTGGTGGCGAAGACCTTACTTTTTCACAGAACTACGCCTGTGATGAACACGGAATAAGCATCGAGGAGCTAAGTCCTCGAATGTTTTCGTTCAATAATCCGTTTGGTGCGTGCGAAAAATGTACAGGTCTAGGTGTGTTCTTACGTGTTGACCCTAAGCGTATAATTCCTGATAAGAATAAAAGCGTCGCTCAGGGCGGACTCAAAGGCTCAGGCTGGGCGCTTGAGGGAAACTCAATTGCGCTTATGTATCTTGAGGGCTTGGCTGAGAAATACAACTTCTCACTTGATACCCCGATAAAAGATATCCCGCAAGATTCGATTGACAAAATTCTCTACGGTACAGGCGGAGAGGAGCTTCGACTTGTTCGAAAGGGCGCGTGGAAAGCAGGCGAGTTTTATAAGAGCTTCGAGGGTATTATCCCAAACCTTGAGCGCCGTTTCAAGGAAACCACCAGCGCGTGGATTAAAGACGAGATACAAAGCTATATGACCGAAATTCCGTGTGATGAATGTGATGGAAAACGTCTTTCAAAGATAAGCTTAGCTGTCACTGTCGGCGATAAAAATATTGCTGATTTGTGCGATATGTCGGTTATTAATATACTCAGTTTTTTTGACTCACTAAAGCTAAGTGAACGCGACCTTATGATAGCTCAGCCGATTTTGGTTGAGATAAATTCGCGTCTAAATTTCCTAAAAAGCGTGGGTTTAGGCTATCTCACACTTTCTCGAAGCGCAGGAACTCTTTCGGGTGGTGAGAGCCAGCGTATTCGTTTAGCTACTCAGATTGGCTCTTCGCTAATGGGTGTGCTGTATATTCTCGACGAGCCTAGTATCGGTTTGCACCAGAGAGATAACTCAAAGCTTCTTGACACTCTCAAAAGGCTTCGAGACATCGGCAATACTGTCATCGTTGTTGAACACGATGAGGATACAATGCGCGTGGCTGACCATATTATCGACATCGGACCCGGCGCGGGAGTTCACGGCGGAAATGTCGTTTGCGCTGGCGATATAAACGATATTATGAAGTGCGACGACTCTATCACAGGTCAGTATCTTTCCGGAAAACGAAAAATCGAAGTACCGGAAAAACGTCGCAAAGGCAACGGGAAATTCCTCACCATCAAAGGCGCGAGTCAGAATAACCTGAAGAATATTAACGTTAAAATTCCTTTAGGGAAATTTGTTTGTGTCACTGGTGTATCAGGTTCAGGAAAAAGCTCGCTCGTTAACGAGATTTTGTACAAGCATTTAGCTTCACAGCTTAACCGTGCGAAAACCACCCCCGGTGAATTCAAAGAAATATTAGGTGTTGAAGAACTCGACAAGGTCATCGCTATTGACCAGAGTCCGATTGGTAGAACTCCGCGTTCCAACCCTGCGACTTACACAGGTGTTTTCACCGATATTAGAGAGCTTTTCGCTTCAACTAATGACGCTAAAATGCGAGGTTACAACTCAGGACGTTTTTCTTTCAACGTCAAGGGCGGAAGGTGCGAAGCGTGTCAGGGTGATGGTATTCTCAAAATTGAAATGCATTTTTTACCTGATATTTACGTTCCGTGTGAGGTGTGTAAAGGTAAGAGGTACAACCGCGAAACCTTAGAGGTTAAGTACAAGGGCAAGACTATCTATGATGTGCTTGAAATGACGGTTGAAGAGGGTCTTGAATTCTTCAAGAATATGCCAAAAATCGCAAGAAAACTCCAGACTCTGTACGACGTGGGTTTAGGCTACATCAAAATTGGTCAGCCTGCGACTACGCTTTCAGGCGGTGAGGCTCAGCGAGTGAAACTTTCCACCGAGCTTTCTAAACGGAGTACAGGAAAGACAGTTTATATCCTCGACGAGCCGACAACAGGACTTCACATCGCCGATGTCCATAAACTCACCGATGTTCTTCAAAAACTCGTTGATAGCGGCAACACTGTCATCGTTATCGAACATAATCTCGACTTAATCAAAACTGCCGACCATATCATCGATTTAGGTCCTGAAGGCGGCGACGAGGGCGGTCTTGTAGTAGCATCTGGTACTCCCGAGCAGGTTGCTAAAGTCAAAGAATCCTACACGGGTCAGTATTTGGCACCACTTCTTAAAGACTGATATATTTAGAGTTATTTTATAAAGGCTGTGTTTTTGCGCAGCCTTTTTCTATTGTTATGGCAAAAATGTTGTGATATAATTTATTTATATTGAAAGTTTTCTGAGGTGGTAGTGTGAAGAATTCAAAAGCTACAATGAGTGAATACGTCGATTGGCGAGGAGACCTTTCCTTTAAGGTTGATAAGCTCAACGAAGTTGACTGCCTGATTTTTGCGACATTGGCATACATAGATTACGATTTGTCCGAGTTCTCGAGTACCGCTAATTTAGCGAGTGCGCCGACTTTAGCTCAGGTCTACTGCGATGTCAAAAATGTGAAGTGTTTCGGCTCGATGTTTTTGCCACTGCTAAAAAAATGCGCGCTTTCTCAAAGATTCAAGGACACTAAGGTTATGTATCATAAATCCATAATCGACCTTGAGGAACAGACACAGTTTTCGGCGACTACCTTCGTTCTCCCAAGCTCTGAAATAGTTGTCGCTTTCAGGGGAACAGACGATAGCTTGGTCGGTTGGCAGGAAGATTTCAATATGGCTGTCGGCACAATCCCTGCCCATAAACACGCTCGCCGTTATCTTTGCGACATTGCGGACAGCATCGCTGATTCGCCGATTTATGTTGTCGGCCATTCAAAAGGCGGAAACCTAGCTGTCTGGGCATCGGCTCACCTTTACGATATTTACTCAAACAGACTGAAGAAAGTCTTCGACTTCGACGGTCCGGGATTTTACGGTGATTTCACCGAGAGCGACGAGTACAGAGCTATTATTGACAAAACCACCAAGTATGTTGTTGATGCATCTATTATCGGAATGTTACTTAGTAGCTCTACACAGCAGATAGTAGTTGAGAGCATCAAGCACAACTCTATGCTTCAGCACATGACGAATACATGGAATGTTTTGGGTACAAAATTGTGTCGCCTCAAAGAGCGTTCAAGTCGTGGGCTTAACTCACAGGCGGTTATCGAGGAACTTATAGAAAGCCTTAGCTGTGAGGAAAGAAAACAGTTCACTCTTCTTTTAGCTGAAATTGTAAGCTCGTCTAATATTCAGAATTTCTCCGAGCTTAAAAGTATCGATAATATTCCGCAGTTCTTCGAGTCGATAAAGAACTCTGCCTCAAGCGAAGAGGATAAAAAGTTTGCGCAGAGTATCATAAAGCGAGTTTTGGTTATTATCAAAAATCAGACCTTAAGCCTCACAGGTATTGAAGAATTGAAAGAAAAAGGAATTGAAAAGCTTTCAGCGGGTCGCAGTGGTCTTGAAGAACTGAAAGAAAAAGGACTTAACACCTTGTCTAAAATTCAGAAAAAGAAATAAAACAGCGATTTTGTCAAATTGAGAATCTGAATCGTAGGGGACAGAAGAATATCTATGCTATTATTAGTGCGCAAAATCTAGGGGCGACTATTGGTCGTCTGAGTGCGCAAGCACCTATAAATAACGATATAACCCCGCGGTTTGAGATATATCTTCCATGCGATATGTCAAAGATGCGATATACTTTGTGTGATATGTCATAGACGCGATATGTTTGCTTTGCAAACGATATAAATTGTCTGTGATTTTGTATCTTTCGTGCAAAGTACACAAAATCTTCGAGTGGTTTTGTGCATTGATTGGGTTAAACACCGCTTGACTTTAGTGTGCTAAAACGTTAAAATGATAACACACTAATTCAAAGGAGAAAACAAAATGAAAAGAATTATTGCTTTATTAATGGCTATTTTAATGATGAGCGTTGTATTTGTTGGCTGTGGCTCAACTGCTGACGCTACAAAGGACGAGGCTGCTGCTAGTGACCTTGATTACATCACAGAAAAAGGTACTTTAGTTGTTGGTATCACAGACTACGCACCAATGAACTACAAAGACGATAACGGCGAGTGGACAGGTTTTGACACAGAGTTTGCTCAGGCTGTAGGCGAGAAGCTCGGCGTAGAAGTTGAGTTTATTGAGATTAACTGGGACAACAAGTTCTTAGAGCTTGATTCCAAGTCAATCGATTGCATCTGGAATGGTATGACAATCACTGAGGAAGCTACACTCAACGCTTCAGTTACCAATCCTTATGTTGAGAACGCTCAGGTTGTTGTTATGACAGCTGATAAAGCTAAGGACTACAAAGACGCAGAATCAATGAAAGACCTTTCTTTCGCTGCTGAGGCTGGTTCAGCAGGTGAAGCTACAATTTCAGACAACGGCTGGGCTAACTACACAGCTGTAAAGGCTCAGAGTGACGCTTTACTCGAGGTTGCATCTGGTTCTTCTGACGCTTGCGTAATCGATATCACAATGGCTAACGCTATGACAGGTGAGGGTACAAGCTACGAGAACTTAGTTCAGGCATTAAAGCTTAACACAGAGCAGTACGGTATCGCTTGCAGAAAAGATTCTGACTTAACAGCTAAAATCAACGAGATTATGGCTACTCTCATGAGCGACGGCACACTCGACGCTCTTGCTGAGAAGTACGAGCTTGCTCTTGTAAAATAATTTAAAGCAAATTAATACGATTTATCACAAAGCTGACGGATTTTGTCCGTCGGCTTTGCTTACTGATTAGGGATTAGAATTAGGAAGGAATTTTTATGTTCTGGGAAGTAACACTAAACTTGCTCAAGGGCTTTGGTGTGACCTGTGAGGTTTTTGCGTTGACACTGCTTTTTGCTTTGCCACTCGGTCTTATCATCAGCTTTGGTTCTATGAGCAAATTCAAACCACTCAAGCTGATATGCAAAGTGTTTGTCTGGTGTATACGAGGTACACCGCTTATGCTCCAGATGATCGTCATTTATTACGGACCAGGGTTGGTCGGTAAGTGGGCGCAGGGAATCGAAAATCCCGGTGCTATTATCGCATGGCTCGCATCTTGGACGGTATTTGACCGTTTTGTAGCAGTGCTTGTAGCGTTTATTATCAACTACGCTTGCTATTTTTCCGAGATTTACCGTGGAGGTATCGAGGCTATTCCTGTCGGTCAGAAAGAGGCTGGTCAGGTCTTGGGTATGAAGAAGTCACAGCTTTTCTTCAAGGTAACACTCTTGCAGGTAATTAAGAGAATTGTACCTCCAATGAGCAACGAAATCATCACACTCGTAAAAGACACATCTTTAGCACGAATTATCGCGGTGTATGAAATTATTTACGCGGGCGAGCGTTTTATCAAAGCCGAGGGTCTTATCTGGCCACTTTTCTACACAGGCGCGTTCTACCTGATTTTCTGCGGTGTGCTGACATTACTTTTTGGTTACATCGAGAAAAAACTCGACTATTTCAGAGGTTAATTATGTCAATGTTAGAAGTCAAAGATATATACAAAAAATTTGGTAAAATCGAGGTACTCAAAGGCATCGACTTTGAGCTTCAAAGGGGCGAAGTGCTTTCTATTATCGGCTCATCAGGTAGTGGTAAAACTACGCTTCTTCGCTGTCTTACATACCTTGAAACAGCTGAAGAGGGTTCGGTTTTTGTTGACGGAAACTGTGTTTTCGATGCAAAGTCTGAAAAGCACGTAAGTTCTTCCGAAGCTCGTATTCGTCAGCTTAACTTCGGACTTGTTTTCCAGAGCTTCAACCTTTTTCCACAGTACACGGTTTTTGACAACGTCTGCCTTGCTCCAAAGTTACTTGCTAAGGAAAGGGAAGACTATAGAGCTAACAAGAAAGCTATCTTCGAAGAAATTGAAGATAACGCGAGAAAGCTCATCGAGCGTGTAGGGATGACTTCACGAATTGATATGTATCCGTGTCAGCTTTCGGGTGGTCAGCAACAGCGAGTTGCTATTGCGCGTGCGCTTGCACTCAATCCGAAAATCCTGTGCTTTGATGAGCCTACTTCTGCGCTCGACCCTGAGCTTACAGGCGAGGTGCTTAAGGTTATCCGCTCACTAAAAGACGGTGACTGCACAATGGTTATCGTAACTCACGAAATGAATTTTGCCCGCGAAGTAAGTGATAAAATCATCTTCATGGACGAGGGTGTTATCGCTGAACAGGGAAGTCCTGATATCCTCCTAAACCCTAAGACAGACCGACTCAAAGCTTTCCTCAACGCTTTTAATCAGTAATATATTATTTTATATTTTGCCTCTCTGAATTTCAGGGAGGCTTTTTTGTGAGATTAACTAGATTATGGCGGTTTTTTACGCTATGTAAAAGATTTATTGTATATGTCACGTTAACGTGGTAAAATCTCTCTATATTAAAATTACGGAGGACAACTATGAAACGAGTGGTTTGCATTTTTTTAAGCTTTGCGATAATGCTTAGCTTGTTAACATTTTCGATTTCTGCCACATCAGCGAAAGAGCTTGGTCTTTCTTCAGTATCACATTGCACAAATGATGATATTGTGTACAACATTCTTCCTGATAACACAGCAGAAGTTTACCATTATCTTGGAAGCGACACAGAGCTTACTATCCCGTCGGTTATCGACGGACACACAGTAAGCGCGATTTCTGACGGTGCATTTGAGTTGCACAATACTCTAAAAAAGCTCGTGATTCCTGAAACTGTTACAAGAATAGGCAGAGAGAGCTTTTTTAACTGCAAAAATCTCACACAAATTGTTATCCCTGATTCGGTTTCATATATCGGCGACAATTCGTTTATTATGACTCCGTGGTCAGGAGAGCTTGTAGGAGACATTGTTTATATCAACAACGTGCTTTACAGTTGCAATAGCACGCTTGAGGAAAATGCTCAGTTAAAAGTCAGAGAGGGTACAGTCAGCATCAGCCCTAGAGCGTTTTTCAATCAGAAAAACCTAAAGTCAATTGAATTACCTGATAGTTTGGAATCTATCGGCGACGAGGCTTTTTACGGTTGCTCAGCTTTAGAAAGTATATTTATCCCAGCGTCTGTGAAAGAAATCGGCGAGTGGGCTTTCGGGTCTTGCGGTAATCTTGAAACTATCGCAGTTTTAGAAAACAACCCTTACTATGACAGTCGTGAGAACTCTTTCGCAATCATTGAAACAAAGACCGATACACTATTGAGAGGCTGTAACAAAACAGTTATCCCTGAATCAATTAAAGCAATCGGTCCGTGTTCTTTTGATAATTGCGAAGAAATCACTTCAGTTGTGATTCCGTCAGATGTTTTGAGTATTGATGACTGCGCTTTTTCAGACTGTAAGAACCTGAAAGACGTTGAGATTAAAGGCTCGGGTGTAGAGATTGCGGACAGAGTTTTTGAGAACACTTTGTTTTATGAGAACCTCCCGTCAGGTTTGAATTATCTTGGCGATATTCTTCTTTGCAACAAAGGGGATATGCCGATTAATTCTCATATAGAAATAAAAGAAGGCACAAAAAGTATAGCGGGTAACGCTTTCTACGGCTATACAAATCTCGTTTCAGTGAAAATCCCTGATTCAGTGGAAAGTATCGGTGACGCGGCTTTCTGCTACTGCTATAACCTCAAGAGCGTGGAGATGTCCTACACAGTCAAAACTATCGGCGACTATGCTTTCTGCGGTTGTTCAAAGATTGAGTACATTAATTTTCCTGAATATCTCGAAAAAATCGGCGATGCAGCGTTTTACGATTGCATGAACGCAAAGTTCAGTCCATTTTGCTACAACGTAAAAGAATTAGGGGACAGTGCATTTTCAAATTGTGAGAACCTCGAAACTATCGAGTTTGGCTACAACGGATTGACTATTGAGCGCAGAGCTTTTGCTGATTGTTCATCGCTTAAAAACGTAGAGTTTCATTCACCTGTGAAAAGCATCGGCAGAGAGTCTTTCAAAGGCTGTGTTTCTTTAAAACAGGTAGCTGTTGACGTTGAAAATATCGATAGAGATGCTTTTAGCGAATGTGATACACTCGAGGGTGTGTGTCTTTATAATCCTGATACTAATATTGAATACTGGCACAGAGTTTACACATTCACAAAAGCCACTTTATACGGCTACAACAACTCGTCAGCGCAGGAGTTTGCGGACTTTTATAAATACAATTTTGTATCCTTAGGTGAGGCACCGATTCTTGGTGATGTTGATGGCGACAATGAAGTAGCAATAATAGACGCGACAATTATTCAGAAGTCGTTGACAAAATCAGTAAGCCTGACATTAGCTCAGCAAAAACGTGCCGACACCGACAAAGACTGTGAAATCACCATAATGGACGCCACTAATATCCAGCGTCTGCTCGCACAGATTATCAGCAGTTTCTGAGTTAAGTGTTATTTAAGTTAATACGAATATGAAAAAGGGAGCGCTTTATCGCCCCCCTTTTTTGTTGATAGAATATGCAGAAAATGTGCATAAAAGTGCATAAATATACCGTGCGATTTAACTTTAAAATTTAAAACATTCTAGGCTGTTGGATATTAGCTGAAACCGATATATGCATATATTCATTGGACTTTGCATATTTAATGGTAATTTTTGATACTGTTGCACTAAAAAGAAAGCCTGTAGTTGTTACAATCGCTAAAAGTTGAATAAATATGCAAAAACCACTTGCATAATATTGCTGTTTGGTGTATAGTAAATGCAGTTGCTAAAACTTCAATAATATTTAAAAGAGGTAATAATTATGAAAAAGATTCTTGCACTTGTTCTTGCAATTTTAATGGTTTGCGCACTCGCTGCTTGTGGTCAGGCACCTTCTGCAACTGTAGATCAGGATAAGCCTGAACTCGTTATGGGTACAAACGCTGCTTTCCCTCCATACGAGTACTATGACGAAGACGGCGAAACAATCATCGGTATCGATGCTGAAATCGCTTCTGCTGTTGCTGATAAGCTCGGCATGACACTCACAATCAAAGATATGGAATTCGACTCACTCTTAACTGCTGTTCAGTCAGGCGCTGTTGACATCGTTTTCGCTGGCCTTACTGTTAACGAAGAGCGTAAGCAGAGCGTTGACTTCTCTATTACATACGCTACAGGCGTTCAGGTTATCATCGTTAAAGCTGATTCAGAAATCGCATCAGTTGACGATTTAGCAGGCAAGACAATCGGTGTTCAGGCTGGTACAACTGGTGACATTTACTGTACAGATGAGTTCGGTCAGGATAATGTTAAGCAGTTTACAAACGGTGCTTTAGCTGTTGCAGCTCTTCAGAACGGTCAGGTTGACTGCGTTGTTATCGACAACGAGCCTGCAAAGGCATTTGTTAATGCAAACGCTGACCTCAAGATTTTAGATACTGAGTACGCTGTTGAGGACTACGCTGCTGCTATTTCTAAGGATAACAAAGACCTCACAGAGAAAGTTAACAAGGCTATGGAAGAGTTAAAGGCTGACGGCACAATTGACTCTATCCTTGCTAAGTACATCAAAGCTGAGTAATTTTAAAGAATAAAGTCTATGCGATAGGGACGGTTTTTACCGCCCCTATCATTTGCGTTTTATTGAGGAAATTTTATGAGTATGATTTCTTTTAGTGGCTGGCTGGCTGATATGCCCACTTGGTTTCAGGCATGGCCTGAGTGGTTGCAGAACTTTGTGTTCCAGCTATACCAGACCTTCATTTATCAGGACCGTTACATGTTCTTTGTCAACGGTCTTAAAATCACTTTTATAGTAACTATCGGCGCGCTTATCTTAGGCGTAATTATCGGTCTTATCATCGCGATTATTAGAGTATCCCACGATAGTGTGGTAGGAAAGAAGCCGAACATTCTGCTTAGAATCTTTAACCGTATTTCTATTTGGTATTTAACTATTATTCGCGGTACTCCGATGATGGTTCAGCTTCTCATCATGGGCTTCGTTATTTTGGTTCCTAATACCGAAACCGAGTGCATTATCTGCGGTATTGTGACTTTGGGTATCAACTCGGGCGCATACGTTGCCGAGATTGCCCGTTCTGGTATTATGTCGATTGATGCGGGTCAGATGGAAGCAGGTCGTTCGATGGGATTCAACTACGTTCAGACTATGTGGTACGTTATCATTCCACAGGCTTTCAAGAATATTCTTCCTGCTCTTGGTAACGAGATGATAACTCTTTTAAAGGATACTTCCCTTGTATCGGTTATCGCGTTAAGAGATGTTACTAAGCAGACCCAGAATATCGTTTCGCTTACATATCAGGCTTATGTTCCGTACATCAGCTTGGCTATTATTTACCTCGTAATCGTTATGATTATGACTAAGCTTTTGAGTATTCTCGAGAGGAGGCTTAGACAGAATGAGCGATAATGCACTTATTAAAGTAACCGACCTTCATAAGCACTACAAAGGTGGAGTAATCAAAGCGCTCGACGGTGTATCGATTGATGTAAACAGAGGCGAGGTTATCGTTATCATCGGACCGTCAGGTTCAGGCAAATCTACACTTTTACGTTCGCTGAATCTCTTGGAGTGGCCAACTTCAGGAAGCATCGTTTTTGACGGCGCTGAAATCACAGCCCCGAAAACCAATATCAATATCCACCGTCAGAAAATGGGAATGGTGTTCCAGCACTTTAATCTTTTCCCACATATGACGATTATGAAAAATCTTACAATCGCTCCAATTAAGCTTTTAGGCATTTCTAAAGAAGACGCTGAAAAAAGAGCGCTCGAGCTTCTCGATAGAGTTGGATTGAAAGACAGAGCGAACGCTTATCCTAGCCAGCTTTCAGGTGGACAAAAACAGCGTATCGCGATTGTCCGTTCACTTTGTATGAATCCACAGGTTATGCTTTTCGATGAGCCTACTTCTGCTCTTGACCCTGAGATGGTCGGCGAAGTACTCGACGTTATGAAGGAGCTTGCTCAGGAGGGTATGACTATGGCGGTTGTAACCCACGAGATGGGCTTTGCTAAAGAAGTTGGTACAAGAGTTGTCTTTATGGACGAGGGAAGAATTATTGAGCAGGGTACACCTGACGAGATATTTAATAACCCACAGTCCGAGCGTCTCAAGGATTTCTTAGCAAAGGTGCTAATCTAAAGAATCACGCTTTTGATGTTTATTATAAACTCAGAATAAAACACAGGGAGGGGCAACCCTCCCTTTTTTATTGGCTTTTGCTGTTGAATTGTTTTTGTCTTTGTGTTATACTAATACTTCAAGAAACTTATGAGGTAACATTTAATGGATAATTTCAAGAAAACTGTTGCCGAAAACATTACGAAACTTCGTACTCTTTCTGGTATGACACAAGCTCAACTTGGCGAGAAACTGAGCTATTCCGATAAATCAATTTCGAAGTGGGAGAGAGGCGAGGGTCTGCCTGATGCCTATGTGCTGAAAAGTATGGCTGAAGTTTTTGGTGTTTCGGTTGATTATATTCTGTCTGAACATTCTGATGATGAAAAGCCGAAAGTTTTGCATCCGCGCAGTTACAGCGCATCTGTGATTTCGACTATCGCTTTCATTGGCACTTGGACTTTAGCACTGTTCGCTTTTGTTATTACTTGGTTATGCTCAATGCCTACGTGGCTTATTTTTGTGTATACCGTTCCTGTGTCGCTTATTGTGATGCTCGTGCTGAATTCCATCTGGGGTGTGGGCAAGGTGAATATGTTCATCATCTCGGGTATTGTCTGGGGTATTATAACTAGCGTGTATCTCACATTTTATGATAGGAACTGGTGGCCGCTTTTCATTGTCGGCGTTCCTGTTCAGATTATCATTATTCTCAGTTTTTATATTAAAAAGAATAGAAAAAAGTAAGTGTTTAAGCCGATTCTACTACTAGTGGAGTCGGCTTTTCTTTTGGTAGAGTTGAGTTTTGTCGATTCTACTAAGCTGAAAATTTATGTAGATTTCAAACGCTATACAATAGATTGTGTTTTGTGCTTTTTGGGAGTAAAATCACTCTTGTAAAATTTTTCAGGAGGCTTGCTATGAGCTATATTTTGAGCTGTTGTTCAACAGTTGATTTATCAAAAGAACATTTAGAAAAACTAAACATTTCTTACACTTGTTTTCATTTTATCTTAGACGGTGTTGATTATCCTGACGATTTGGGCGTGACTGTTCCGTTCGATGAATTTTATAGTAAACTCAAGAACGGTAGTGATTCAAAAACTTCCCAGATTAGCGTTGGTGAATACGAGGATTATTTCAAATCATTACTTGAAAGTGGAAAGGACGTTCTCCACGTTTCTCTTTCATCAGGAATTTCAGGTTCATACCGCTCAGCTTGTACTGCAGCTGAGATGGTGAGAGAGCAGTATCCTGACCGCAAAATTTACGTTATCGATTCACTCGCAGCTTCTTCAGGCTATGGTTTACTTATGGACGAGGTTGCTAATAAGCGTGACGAGGGTATGTCTATCGATGAGCTTAAGGATTGGATTGAAGAAAATAAACTTCGACTCCACCATTGGTTCTTCTCATCTGACCTTACTTTCTTTGTGAAGGGCGGTCGTGTTTCTAAAGTCAGCGGTATGATTGGTGGTGTGTTTGAAATCTGTCCGCTTCTTAACGTTTCTAACGAAGGCAAGCTTATTCCACGAGCTAAAATCAGAACAAAGAAAAAGGTTATCACAGAAATTGTGAAGCGTATGCTCGTCTGTGCTGACGGTGGTAAGAACTACAACGGTAAGGTTTATATGTGTAACTCTGACTGTTACGATGATGCTAAGGCTGTTGCTGACCTTGTAAAAGAGAGTTTTAGTAACATCAACGGAGATGTCCTCATCAACAACATCGGTACGGTTATCGGTAGCCATACAGGTCCAGGTACCGTAGCTCTCTTCTTCTGGGGCGACAAGAGGGTGGACTGATGACACGTACAGCACTAATAAACAGAGCTTTGCCTAACTACACAAAAGGCGAAGAGCTGTTCAATATGATTTCCCACATTGTGGGCGGAGTTTTCGGTGTTGTAGCCCTTGTGCTGGGTGTGGTTTTTGCGGCACAAACTAAAGACCCTTGGAAAATTACTTCTATGTCTATTTATGGCGCAACGCTTGTTACAATGTACTGTGTTTCAAGCGTGTATCACGGCTTACGTCACGAAACAGCCAAAAAGGTTATGCAGATTATCGACCACTGCGATATATACTTCCTGATTGCAGGAACATACACACCGATTCTTCTTTGCGCAATAAGACCTCACAATGGAGCTATTGCGTGGACAATATTTGGTGTTGAGTGGGGACTTACAGCTTTAGCCGCAACCTTAAACGCAATTGACCTCAAGAAGTTTTCAAAACTTTCAATGACTTGTTATATAGGTATGGGTTGGTGTATTATAGCGGTTTTAAAGCCTACTATCGAGTATCTCACTATGGGAGGTTTCTGGTGGCTTCTTTTAGGTGGTATCGCTTACACAGTAGGTGCTGTACTTTACGGGATAGGTAAGAAGGTACACTATATGCACTCTGTGTTCCACATTTTCGTTGTTATCGGAAGCGTGCTACAGTATGTAGCTATTATGAAATATGTAATATAATTCCGTATTAGAATTCTTAATTAGAATAAAGAGAATAACTCCTTATAGAAAAGGCGCATCTTCGGGTGTGCCTTTTTTGTGCTTTAATAAGTCAAAAACAAGCATAAATAAGCACCCACAACAATTCTGTCGTGGGTGCTGTAATATATATTTGATTATATTAAAATCTAAATCAGTCGATGTAAGCGATTACTCTTTGCATAGCAGTTGCATCGAAGATATTGATTTCTCCGTCTTCGTTGAAGTCAGCAACCTTCTTAGCTTCGTCGCTTAAGTACTTGATGTGAGCCTGATCTCTCTGGATCATAGTTACGTCAATGATTGTGATGTAACCGTCGAAGTCAACGTCGCCGATGAGGACGTCTTCTTTATCATCGTCGTCGCCACCCTCACCAATGTGAGCAATCATTCTCTGAATGTATGTTGCATCGAAAATTGTGATCTCGCCGTCGCCGTCGTAGTCAGCTACTGAACGAGCGCTGTCGCTGAGATGTTCAATGTGAGCCTGATCTCTCTGGATACGAGTTGCGTCAATAATTGTAACATCACCGTCGAAGTCAACGTCACCAACAAGTGCATAGTCATCAAGTAACCATACCTGTGTGCCGAAGAATGGGTTAGCTGTACCGATGCAAAGGCCGTTGTCTGTGATAGCGAATACACGGCAACCGTGGTTGTAAGGATCGCCCATACCATCGCGTGTAACAACGTCGAAGTTAATACCGTCTTCACTTACTAAGAGGTCGTAGCCTCTCTCTGATTTGCTCATGTAGTATAAGCACTTTACAAAGTAGCCGTAGTTCTGTACCTTTTCGTTAGAAAGGAAAGCGTCGATGTTCTTCTTAGCTTCAGCTGAGAGGTAATCTCTTACGATGATATACTGTTCCTTGAGAGCATTAAGAGCGTTTAAGAACTTCTCTCTGTATTCTAAAGTAACGTCTGTTTCTTCGAAATCTTCGCTGAGTTCTTCTAAAGTTTCGAGGCTTTCAGAAATAGAAGCAAGTTCTACGTTTGCGCCTGTTGAAGCGATGTCCTTATCGCTTGCAGGTATAACACCTAATGAATCGATAACCTTTTTGATGTAGTTGAGCTGAGAAATCCACTCTTCTTTTGTCATCTTGAAGATGTCGCCGTTTGCGAACTGAGCAAGTGGATATGAAAGACCTGTGACATCAAATGTACCAACATAAAGATTGTCGTGGAAGCTTTCCATACGCCATACGTACTGGTTCATATTAGAGCCGAAACCAGCGCCCATGTTACCGATAGGACCTTCAGGGAATACATCGTTAGCTTCACCTGCTACCATTTCGATGTCATTGTTTTCGTCAAGTCTCCAAAGACATACAGGAGAGCTTAAATCTTTGTAGAGTGGCTCGAAGTTGCCGTTGAGGACTTCAGGAAGGGCAACCATTGGGTCGTTGTAACCGCCGATGTAGAGGTAGCCGTTGTGTACCATAAGGTTAGCAGCACCTGAACGCTCTGAGCCTAAACCAAATGGATACTCAGCGCCGTCAGCTTCGTTACCTGCGATGAGGTCGAATGACCACTCGCCGTTTTCATCAGGTTCACCGCTGAAGAGAGCGAATGCCTGCTTGTTACCGTTTTTACCTGTAACTACTGTGATGTAGAGTTTGCCATTGTACTCAATGATATCCCAGATGCTACCGCCGAAGATGCTGTCCATATAGTGGTAAGCAGGGTAGTCTAAGAGGTCTTCCTGTGTGCAGATAGTCTCAAATGAGTCCTGACCAGCGCTAGGATTGCTTGAAGCTACCATATAAGCACCGTTGTTGCCAATCATTGTAGCAACTAACATACCCTTGTATGTTGTAAGACCACGGATACCTGTTGAGATAGAAGCACTGTTAGGTGTTTCGCTCTTGCAAACTACCTGTGTAGCGTCATCTTTTTCAGGGTCAATCTCGAGAAGATAAGGTGTAGCGCCTGTTGCAGCAAAGTAGAGCTTGTTGTTAAGCTTTGTAGCTGCACGGAAACCGCCAACCTTTTCAGGACCGTAAACGATTTCAGTTTCGTATGTCTCTGTGTTGATTTTTACGATTACGCTTCTTGAAGGTGTCTGAGCTGCGCCTTCATCACCTGTGTAGAGCGCGCCGTTGTACAAAGCGTCAATATAAAGCTTGAGCTGTGAGAAGGCCATACCTTTTTCTCTGGCGATAATCTGTAGTGTCTGGTAGATAGCACCAAAGCAAGTACCTACGTAAACGTAGTCACCATATCCTACAGAAGACCATGAGTAGTTCTGAGCTCTGTCATTTTCGCCGTTGTACTCGATGAGTCCGTCAACCTCGCCAACACCTGTTTCAGGGTGGGAGATCTTTGTTGCTGTGTAACCATTCTCACAGTTGTATGTAAGGCCTGTGTTCTGTGCGGAAACGCTTACAGTAACAGAAAGTAACATAACAATCGCAAGAATAATCGCAATTATTCTTTTCATAATAATCCTCCTTGAAATATTATCAAAATATGGATATATACATAATAGCACTATTTATCACTAAAATCAAATACTATCGGTAAAAAATATCAATAAAATTTTGTGCAGAATGTCAAATTTGTTTGTGTTACCAGTAGAAATGAGCAACATTGGTCTAGTTTTTTATGTTTATCTATATTAAACGATGTTTGTTATATCATTGTTTTTGGTGAAAATACACTTGCTTCTATTGAAAATATAGGTAATTTATTGTATAATTAATGTATATGTTGGATTATTGTAGTAATCACCAACTAATGATATGGTAACGCGCTTTGTGTTTAGCAGTTATCGGGAAGGAATCTAAAATGAAGATTACCGAAAATAAGGTTTGGCTTAAATACTACTCTGATAAAGCTTTGAGTGAAAAGTTGCCTCAGTGTACTGCGTACAGATATATGAAGCAACGTAATGAGGATCGCCTTGATAAACCGGCACTTCATTACTATGGTGCTGATATCACTCACAGACAACTTGATGAGATGATTGAAGAAACTGCAAATGCATTTGCAGCCATGGGTGTAAAAAAAGGTGACATTGTTTCATTTTTGTCTGTTGCTTTGCCTGAGACTATCGCTGCTGTTTATGCATTGAACAAGCTCGGTGCTGCAGCAAATACAATTGATCCAAGAATGGATATCAACACTATTAAAAAGATGATCAACGCATCTGGTGGCGATATTCTTGTCACTATTGATGTTGCTTTTCCTAAGGTTGAAAAGATTAAAAATGAAATCAACTGCAAGAAGATTATTGTTCAATCAGCGGCTCGTTCACTACCGTTTGTTAAAAGTATATTAATGAAAATGGCTGTGAAAACAAAAATTGAGTACAACTCTAATCTGATGAAGTGGGATACTTTCCTTAAAGGTGGTATAGGTACAAAGGCTGTTGAGGTGCCATACGAAGGCGATGCAACGGTTGCTATTACATACACTGGTGGTACAACAGGTATCCCTAAGGGTACAATGCTTACAAATGATTCAATGAACGCTGTTTCTATCAACTTCATGTATTGCGATGCGTATATGAACGATAACGACAGATATCTTGGTATCATTCCGATATTCTCTGCTTATGGAATGGTTTGCGGTATGCACATGCCTCTTTGTATGAGACATACCCTTGTTCCGATACCAAAGTTTGTTCCAAACACAATCGGTAAGCTTGTCAAGCAATTTAAACCTCAGGTTATTATCAGCACCCCTGTGTTTATTGAGTTGTTGATTAACAGCAAAGAGGTTAAGAATATGGACCTTTCGTTCCTTTACACTCTGGCTTCAGGCGGAGATACAATGAACGAAGGTCTGGAAAATAAGCTTAACGAGTTTATGAAAGAACACAATATGAAATTCCCGCTCGCACAGGGTTACGGAATGACAGAGCTTTCTGCTGCTGCTTCTTTCTGTGTTAACACTGTGTACAAGCGTGGCAGTGTTGGTATACCATCGCTCACAACAACCGTAAGCATTTTTGATCCTGATACAGGAGAGGAGCTTTCTTACAATCAAGTCGGCGAGGTTTGTGTGACCGGTCCGTCAATGATGAAAGGCTATTTTGGCGCTGATGAAGAAACCACTTTTGTTATGCGTAAGCACGATGACGGAAAATTCTGGATTCATTCCGGTGACTTAGGTTATATGGATGATGACGGCTTCTTGTTTATTAAAGGAAGAATCAAGCGTATGATTACACGCTTTGACGGACATAAGGTCTTTCCGATTAATATGGAGGGACTCATCGGTGGCAGAGAAGAAGTCAAGAACTGCTCCGTTATCGGTGTAAATGACAGAGAACATTCCCAAGGACAGTATCCGCTCGCTCTTGTTGAGTTTGTAGCAGGTGTTGATAAGGATACCGCCTGCAAAGAAATCTTCCGCTACTGTGATGAACAGATTGAAGAACGCGGAAAGCCTGTTGCTGTTCTTGCAATTGATGAAATCCCGCTAACAGGTATGGGCAAAAACGATGCCAAAGCGCTCGAGAAGATTTATTCTGATTTTGACTATACCACATGGTCGTGTGAAAAGTAGCAAACTGAGGCTCTAATCCGCTTTAGCGGTTAATGTATAAAATGAAAGCTACGCATAAGCGGTTATGCGTAGTGTTTATAGGAGGTTATTTCATGAAGACTAAGTTCTCAAAAGTATTCAGACAGGGTTTATCCCTTCTGATAGTTGTTTGTCTTTTAGTCGGTATGTGTCCAATGGTTTTTGCGGCAGAAACTGACGAAAAGGTTAAGTATGTGTCATTTGGTGACTCTATGGCTAACGGCTACGGCCTTACAGGTTACGGCAACGTAAACGGATATTTAGAGGAGTCGCCTGATGCTTATCCTCACAAAGTAGCTGAACATTTCGGCTGGGACCTTACTCACCAGCTCGCTATGAGTGCTATGCGTGCTGAGGATTTGCACTACATTCTTGAGTACGGAAAAGAAGGTGCTTACACTGGTGACGATTACACTCAAAGTGAGTTTGTAAACGGACGTTTCAGACGTGACTGCGGCGGTGTTGAAAACGCTGCTAATGTATACCAGAGTGCGGCAACTGATGCTGACGTTATCACGCTCGGTATCGGCAACGCTAACTTTGGCGTATTCCTGCTTGGTCGTATTACTAACGCTTTAGGTGTTTTAGGTGGTAACCCTGCAGACGATGCGTGGATTGATTTTGAAGACGCTATCAGGGAATGTGACGAGCCAACAAAGGCGTTCATCCGTCAGATTCGTGCAGAAGTTTTGGCTAAGCTTAATTCTTTAGTTCCACAAGAATCACAGGAGATTATCGCTCCTATTGAGAACGCTATTTCTTATGCTGTTGTAAGCTATATGATGAACTACGCAGGCTGTATCGACAGAATCGTTGAGCTTAACCCTGACGTTGAAATCATCATAGTTGGTCTTATGAACACATTTACAGGTATGGACCTTTCTTACGAAGGGCAGGTTATTCCTTTAGGTGAGGTTGTAAGTGAGGCGGTTGAGGCTGTTAACATCTATCTTTCAACACAGCCTGTTGTTCTTCAGATTCTCGAGAAATATCCTGAGGCTAAGTTCTACTACGCTGAATCTCCTGATGTTGATATCATCGTAAATACCTTTGCTTCTCAGATTAATAACCCTGAATCTGTATTGCGTGAGCGTGTATACGAAGAGATTATGAATATGGTATGGCCTATGCTTTTACAGATGTCAGGCGATTATGTGAATATCACATTCGAAGAAGTTCTCGCTTATGAGCAGGCTTTAAACGGCAGTAACAAAGCTTATGCAGACTATGTGAAGAATAACACTTCAAAGATTATGTCAATTGCTGTATATCTTGCTTTCGAAAAGGCAATCATTGATGCTTCAGACCTTGAGGTTTTAGATGCAACAGCATTACTTAAACTCGTTTCAGGTATCGGCGACGTTTTCAATGGTTTACAGGAAAAAGTTGAAGCATATATGGGCGAGAATATTGATGCCGCTAATATGGCAAAAGCAGCTATGGTTGCAGTCTATCTCCCTGATGAACTGAAAACAGAGGTTTACAAATTCCTCGCTCTTCCAAATGCGATGAGTACAGTATTAATTCAGGATAAAACAATCGAGGGCTTGTTCAATCTCTTTGCTCGTATGCTTATCGGTAACGGTATCGGCTGTCACCCAAGTGCTGCGGGTCACGATTCATTAACACAGGCGATTATCGCTTCTTATGAGAATGATTATACAGCTTCAGACGCAGCTTCACAGAAGCTTGAAGTAGCTGTTCAGAAAATCCTTTACGCTCTTGAAAAATATGGTCCACAGGATTCTAATTACTACGAAGTAAACGACGATTCTTACTACGTAGCAATCGGCGATGGTTCTGCTACATCAGTGGATTATGTTGACTACGTTGAGCAGTTTGCTAACCAGTACCAGCTCGACTATAAGAATCTCTCACAAAACGGACTTCTTATTCAGGACGCAGGTGCAGTTGTTGCTGAGAACTACGCAGACATCGCAAAAGCTGACCTTATCACAATCGGTTTTAGTAACGTTACACTTTTAGAAAAAGCAATCGATGCAGCACTTGTAGCTTCATTCTCACAGCCACAGGAATATGACTGGAGTGCTTTAGTTACAGAACAAGGCGTTGTGTATGTTGAAAGCTTGCTCCAGATGGTTAAAGAAGAGATTGTTGCATCAGGTATAGGCGGAACTTTCAGCTATGATACAGGTCTTTTCAAGATTGAAATCGATACAACTGAATTTGTACTCGCAATGATTGAAAACTATGCATACAACGCTATGGTATACGCTTGTGGTATGCCTGAGTTTGTAAACGCAGTACGTGAAATCAATCCTGACGCGAAAGTTATCATTGTTGGTATGTACAATCCTTTCAAGGGTAGAAGCCTTGATTTCTCAGGAAAGTCACTTCCTGTTGGTGAGTACCTTGATAAAGTTGTTGAAGCGGCAACACTTCACGCAACAGTTTACAGCTCACTCACTGAAAATGTAATTTTCGTTGAAGCACCTGAGGTTGAAAATGTCAACAAGGGCGAAACAATGGGCGTTGTTGAGTTCATTGGTGCTGTAATGTCTAAGTTTGGTCTTTATCCAAATCAGACAGGACACACATACATTAAGGATCAGCTCGTAAACGCTCTTGACATTGAAACAACAAAATCATTAATCGGCGATGTTAATATGAACGGTTATATTGATATCTTCGACGCAACTGAAATCCAGCGTGGCGTTGCAAAAATCGTTAACCTGACAGACGAACAGAAAAAACTCGCTGACGTTAATGCAAACGGCGAAGTTGACATCTTCGATGCTACAATACTCCAGATGTACCTTGTAGGCAAGGTTTCAAAGCTCGGATAAAAACCAAATAACCTAAAACTATAGTACAAAGACCGCACATTTCGTGCGGTCTTTTTCTGTGCAGAATATTAGTAATCTGAGTTAGCAACAAGACTTGCGAGCATACATTGAATTGTATAAAAAGGAATACGGATTATAAACCCTGCTTAAGGTTCAAGTCCTGTTATCAAAAGGTTTTAAATATAAAAAAGCAAGGGTCCGCGAAATCTGAGATTATTAAGGAGAGGAGGAGCGACATTAAGGTCGAGCGATTATTTTAAAATAAAAAATCGTCGCAGACCTTTTGAGTCCGCGACGATTTTGGTGCACCGAATGCACTGATATCCGAACTAAAGACGTTTGCTTCTTCGAGTTCTGCAAAAGTCATCTCTTTTGAGCAGTCTTTGTAGTTGCATCCAAAATATATTCTTCCGTCATCGTATAGAACGATTTTGTTTATGAAAGTATTAATTAATCTTCTGCGATGTTCTATCTTTTTGAAATTCAACTTGCGTAGTCTGTTGAAGTAAGCTTCGATCTCCTCTACAGAGATAATAGGTTTTGTCATTTCTTCTTTTATGATTTGGATTGACAGTTCTGTTTTCTGCTTTTCTAAATCTTCCATACGCTGTTTGGTGGATGGTGTAAGAATACCTTGCTGAATTGCGTTGAGAAGATTATCGATGCTTTTAAGAATATCGTTGTATTGCTTTTTTAGTAGAGGTAGGGTGGTGTTTTCTTGATTCTGTACTCTTGTTGCTGTTTCGCAGAGCATAGGCACCAAATCATCATCAAACACAATTGTGCGGATAAATGCGATAATTAAATCTTCAATCCATTCTTTTCTGACGGTTTTCTTATGGTAACATTATATCAAGTATCAGCAAATTCGCAACAATGAAATGGTCAATAGAGCAAACTTAATCATATGTTATATAAAAGAAAAGCATGGCGGTGCATATAAATCGATTCGATATGCTATAAAAATTAACAAACCTATTATCAATCTTGCTAACTATATTGAAAAATAAAAAGGTCCGGTGTGAAACCGAACCTATAATAATCATATTCCCGAAGCTATATATCCTCGTTTTTCAAGTGCTTCGCTTATGTTGTTGAGAATTTCATCAGATTCTCCACGGATTGTGTGATAATGATATCCACCAGTAATATTCATAAGCTCCGTAGATTTTCCAGTTCTAACCCCCTCAATAAACTGCTTAACATGAAGGCGGGAGAAAATATTGAGCTGTGCGGACATTTTACCATAAACCTTATGCCAAACAAAAACGTCTACAACGGTACCTCCAAGATCGACAATCAAATTCAGTTCATCTTCGGTTTCTTCGGTCGTGTGGTGTAGCTTGAAAACACGTTCTTTAAGAGGGGTTTGTTGCATTATATATCCATTATGCGTAGAAAGAATTTCATATCCTGAACCCTTCAGCACAGTAATGTCCTGGACGATGATCTGTCTGGATACACCGAATTTCTCGGAAAGAGTACTGCCGGATATTGCTTCATTTGACGAAAGAAGCAGATTTACGATTGCTTTTCTTCTCTCATGAACCTTCATAGATTCACCCCTTTATACAGCGTGTAAATTTTTAAGAGAAAGATCTAAAATCTCAGATGAGTGCGTAAGTGCACCGCTCGATATATAGTCTACACCAATATCCACCAATTTGGCAACATTTTCTTTTGTTACGTTTCCGCTACACTCGGTCTCAGCTTTGCCTGCTGTAAGTCTGACAGCTTCTTTCATATCCTCAACGCTCATATTATCAAGCATAATAATATCTGCACCAGCCTCAAGAGCTTCTTTGAGCATACTAATATTCTCAACCTCAACCTCAATCTTACGAACGAAAGGTGCATATTCCTTAGCCATCATAACAGCTTCTTTAACGCCGCCTGCTGCACCGATATGATTATCTTTTAAGAGAATACCATCACTGAGGTTATAGCGATGGTTATATCCACCGCCAACTTTAACTGCATACTTTTCAAATACTCTCATATTTGGTGTAGTTTTTCGGGTATCCAGAAGCTTAGTTTTGCTTCCTTTAAGGAGACTAGCTATCTTGCGTGTATAGGTAGCGATACCGCTCATACGCTGTAAGAAATTGAGAGCTGTTCTCTCACCTGATAAAAGCACACGGATGTCTCCACGAACAACCCCAAGTTTTTGTCCATTTTTCACTTCGTCACCGTCTGCACAAGTGAAGGTTACTTCGGTTTTATCGTCGAGAAGTTCAAAAACTCTCTTGAAAATGTCAAGACCTGCAATAACACCGTCTTCCTTACATATCAGTTCGACCTCACCAAGCTGGTACTGTCTCATAACAGAGTTTGTTGTAATGTCCTCGCTTGTAATATCCTCCTGCAAGGCAAGAAGAATAAGGTTATCTGCGTTAAGTTTCATTGAAATATTATTCATGGCTGTTTTTCTCCTTTTCAATGGCATCTAAAACTATTTTCTTATATTTTTCATCATACCCCTCATACTGAGAAGCATCAACTGTAACTTCAACACAATGCTGTAGCTGAGCGTAGTTATTTATAATGTGCGTTGCTGCTCGTTTTGCAAACACAAGACTTTCGAGTAACGAATTACTTGCTAGACGGTTTCTACCATGTACACCATTACAAGCCGTCTCTCCTGCTGCATACAAACGGTTCATTGATGTTTTGCTGTATCGGTCAACATCGATACCACCCATAAAGTAGTGTTGTGACGGAACAACTGGAATGGGTTCCTTGGTTACGTCATAACCCTCTTCAAGACAACGTTGATATATGTTAGGGAAGTGTGTTTTTATTTCTTCGACAGGAATAGGTTCCATAGAAAGCCAAACATGCTTAATTCTTTCTTTTTTCATTTCTGCAAAGATGGCGTTAGCAACCACATCACGAGGCAACAGCTCATTGATAAAACGCTCCCCTTTACTATTTAGCAGAATAGCACCCTCACCACGGACCGATTCGGAAATAAGAAACTCTCTGCCTTCGTTTTCGGTATAAAGCGTTGTCGGGTGAATTTGTATATAGTCAATATTATGCAACTTGATACCGTACTTCAGAGCCAGAGCAATAGCATCACCTGTAAGGTGCTTATAGTTGGTGGAATGTTCAAAGATACCACCAATTCCGCCTGTTGCAAGAACGGTATAGTCGGCCTGTATTGCAGAATAAACACCGTTTTCATCGTGACCGATAATACCGTGACATTCATTGTTATCACAAATGAGATCAACCATCGTATAGTTTTCAATGAGTTTTATGTTTTTTCTGTTTCTTGCCGTTTCAAGAAGGTGCGAAGTAATTTCCTTACCTGTTTCATCCTCGTGGAAAAGAATACGGGGATTGCTGTGCGCTCCTTCTCGTGTGTATGTAAACTCTTTACCGTTCATCTCAAATCGAACACCAAAGGATATAAGATCAGATATAACCTCTCTGGATGAATGGATCATAATATGAACCGAGTCTGGATTATTCTCATAATGCCCAGCCTTCATTGTATCCTCGTAAAAAGCATCGTAATCCTTTTCGTCACGAAGGACACAGATACCACCTTGCGCAAGATAAGAATCACTTCTACGAGCTTTGTTCTTTGTTACAACAATTATGTTTTTATCTTTGGGAAGATTCAGAGCACAGTAAAGACCTGCTACACCGCTTCCTACAATTATAATATCTGTTTTCATTTCACTTTACAAGCTCCAACATTCTGTCAAGAGGGATTAGCGCACGGTGGCGAATCTCCTCGTCTACGATTACTTCTTTATCTTCATTCTCGAGTACCGACAAAACGGCAGCAAGTGTATTTAGCTTCATATCTGCACAGCACGGATGTGGATTTGGATAGTAAAAACGCTTTTCAGGGTTATCTGTTATTAGCTTATAATCAACGCCATCCTCAGTAGCAACGATAAACTCTGTCGCTTCACTACTCCTCGAATAGGCGATGATGTCCGCTGTGCTACCGATATAGTCAGACAAAGCAAGAACTTCTGCCTCACATTCAGGGTGGGACAATACGTAAGCATTTGGATGCTTGTCTTTTTCAGTTTTAATCTGTGATGCAGTGATTCTAGCATGAATCGGACAACAACCGTCATTCAGAATGATATTCTTTTCAGGGACCTGCTTTGCAACAAAGCTACCAAGGTTACGATCAGGGATAAAGAAAATATTCCTGTTTGGTAACGCCTTTACAATTTTAACAGCATTTGAAGATGTAACGCAAACATCACTTTTGCATTTGAGGTCTGCGGTTGAGTTGATATAGCATACAACTGCAAGATCATCGTACTTTGTTCTCATTTCATCAATGATGTCATCAGCCACCATATGTGCCATTGGACAGTCAGCAGTCAAGTCAGGCATCAGCACCTTCTTGTCGGGGTTGAGGATTTTTGCACTTTCTCCCATAAACTGTACACCACAGAAAACAATGATATCTGCATCAGTTTGTTTTGCAATCTTTGCAAGATAGAACGAGTCTCCAACATAGTCGGCAATTTCCTGGACTTCTGCAGGAACATAATAATGAGCAAGAATGACTGCATTCTTCTCTATCTTTAGTTGTTCAATTTGATTTCTCATACTATTCCCTCATCAAAAGAATACAAATTTGCTATTAAAACTATACTATCTGTGTTTACATCTGTCAACTTATCTGTAAACATTTGTGCGTAGAATATCGATAAATTTCATTATGTATATTTGTGAAAAATCACTACAAAAAATAAGCCCCCTTTATTAAAAAGAGGGCGTTACTTTGACTATATCTCTTTACAAGAGTTTCTCTCAACAAGTTTACATGGAAGTTTTATTCTCATTGGGACAGGGATTGCTTTTTTGCCTTCGGTGATAAGGCTATAGAGAGTTGATACACCATAAAGTCCCATTGCGTAAACAGGAGCATTCATTGTAGTAAGTGGTGGGTTTGTGTAGTTTGTGATTTCAGTGTTGTTAAATCCAACGAGAGAAACATCATCAGGCACTTTATAACCATTTTCTTGTAAAGCACGCATAGCACCAATTGCTATAGGGTCGCTTGCGGCGAAAAATGCTGTTGGTATGTTGCCACTTTCTATCATTAATTTTGTAGTATTGTAGCTCGACTGAATATTAAACTGTGTCATACCGACATAGTCCATATATTCAATTTCGTGCTTCTCACAAAAATCTTTGAAATAGCTGAAACGCTCATCAGGGATAGATGAGTTATCTTCATCAGTCTGTATCCCACCCAAGAAGCCTATTCTTCTGTGACCTAAATCGTAGAGATGTTCCATAGCAGAATTAACTGCCTGCTTAAAGTTGAGTGTTATAGATGTAATGTCAACATCATCAACAGGCATATCAAGAACAACTATATTAGATGTAATAGACTTTAACTGCGTAAGCTCTTGTTTACTAAATTTACCTAAACATAAAATACCGTCAACATCTTTTAGTGCCGCAAGATAATCGGAATCAGACTTAAACTTTCTTATCATATTTATCTTATTTTTTGCACAGCACTCTTCTATACCAAGACGCATCATCAGATAGTACTGGTCTTCCATCTCTTGTGCTGCAGAAAACCACTGAAGTATTCCTATAGTACAGTTTGACTTTGATACAACCTTCTTTTTCTTGATATATCCAAGCTCGTTAGCCGCATTAAGCACTCGCTGTTTAGTTTCAGGGGAAGTACTAAGCGTAGGGTCATTGTTAAGAATTCTGGATACTGTAGCGACTGAAACATTAGCTTTATCTGCCACATCACGAATTGTTGCCATATATATCAACCTCTTTTCTGATTTTATTATAGTGAATGTTTACTAAAAAATCAAGTAAAATTTTAGTAAAAACGCAGAAAGTGGTTGTTTTAACTAAAAACGGAGTAAATTTTAGTAAACTTCTATTGACATTTTAGTAAACAATGAATATAATTTAGTTAACAAAGGAGATATAAACCAAATAAATTAACAAATAAAAAGGGTGAGGAAAATGATCAATTCAGTAACAGCTTTAGAAAACTTTAAAAACAAAGAGTACGACAATCTTTTAAAAGACATCTATGTTGATGACAGCGTACTCGACTATCAAAGACTTAGATACATACAGGCAATTATGCAGTACGAAACACTTTTCTGTCAGGATAACATTAGTATCTTTAGTGCACCGGGCAGAAGTGAGGTTTGTGGTAACCACACAGACCATCAGCACGGTAAGGTGCTCGCCACTTCAATCAACCTGGACACAATCGGTATTGCGGCAAAAAACAATAGTAATATAGTTAAAGTGGTTTCAAATGGCTATGACATGATTACAATCGATGTCAATGATCTTGAAATCAGAGAAGACGAAGCAGGATGTACAGAAGGTCTTGTCAGAGGTGTATTAAGAGGTATAAAGGACAGAGGTTATGAGTTAGGCGGTTTCAACGCTTATACAACAAGTGACGTTCTTATCGGTTCGGGTCTTTCATCTTCTGCCGCATTCGAAAACGTGATTGGCACAATCGTTTCAGGACTTTTCAACGATATGAAAATCGACCCAATCACAATCGCTCAGATTTCACAGTTTGCAGAGAATGTTTACTTCAAAAAGCCTTGCGGATTGATGGACCAGATGGCGTGCTCAGTTGGCGGTATGATAAACATCGATTTTAAAAATCCTGAGAAGCCAATCGTAAACAAGATTGATGTTGACTTTGAAAAATACAACTACAGCCTTTGTATAGTAGATACAAAAGGTTCACACGTTGACCTTACAGATGATTACACTATGATACCGCTTGAGATGAAAAAGGTAGCTAACTACTTTGGTAAAGAAGTGCTTAGAGATTGCGATTCAACCAAGTTCTATCTCCATTTAAACCAAATTAGAAAGTTTGCTGGTGACAGAGCAACACTCAGAGCTTTCCACTTCTTCAAGGAACAGCAAAATGTTGACGATGCTGTTGCAGCCCTCAGACACGATGACTTTGATGAGTTCTTAGCAGTAATCAAGAAATCAGGTAACTCATCATTCAAATATCTTCAGAATGTTTACGCAAGCAGAGACATTCAACATCAGAATGTTTCAGTAGCTTTAGCACTCAGTGGCGGACTTCTCCTACATTACGGTGTAGCAAGAGTTCACGGCGGTGGTTTCGCAGGAACAATTCAAGCGTTCGTACACAACGACTTTGTTGATAACTACAAAGGGTTCATCGACTCAGTGTTCGGAAAAAACTCCTGCCGTGTATTAAAGGTTAGAAACCACGGTAGCATAAAGGTAATCTAAGAGGTAATAGATATGAAAATATTAGTTCTCGGCGGAGCAGGATATATCGGCTCACACACAGTTTACAGACTTATTGAACAAGGTCATCAGGCAGTTGTCTTCGATAATCTTGAAACAGGTTACGAAAAAGCAGTACACAAAGACGCTAAGTTTTACAAGGGTGACCTTCGAAACAAAGCTGACATTGATAAAGTTTTGGACCAGGAAAAAGACATTGACGCGGTTATCCACTTTGCGGCTAATTCTCTTGTGGGTGAAAGCATGGTAAAGCCTCTCAAATACTATGATAACAATATCTACGGCACAAAGGTTTTGCTTGAATCGCTTGTCAGCCACGGTATCAAAAACATCGTCTTTTCTTCAACAGCCGCTACATACGGCGAACCTGTTAACACTCCAATCTTAGAGAGTGACCCAACAGTTCCCACAAACTGCTACGGTGAAACCAAAAGAGCAATGGAAAGAATGTTTTACTGGACAGAAAAAGCTCACGGTATCAAATACGTTTCACTGAGATACTTCAACGCTTGCGGTGCTCACATAGACGGAAACATTGGCGAAGCACACAACCCTGAATCACATCTTATTCCAATCATTTTGCAGGTAGCAAATGGAACTCGAGACCACATCAGTATTTTCGGTACTGATTATGATACAAAAGACGGTACTTGTATTAGAGATTATATTCATGTAACTGACCTTGCACAGGCGCACATCTTAGCTGTTGAGTATCTCTTAAACGGTGGAGAAAGCGATATCTTCAATCTTGGAAACGGAGTAGGTTTCTCGGTAAAAGAAGTTATCGAAACAGCAAGAAAAGTCACAGGTAAAGAAATCAAAGTAGTCGAAGAATCAAGACGAGCAGGTGACCCTGCGGTACTGATTGCTTCCAGTGAAAAAGCAAAGCGAGTGCTCAACTGGAAACCACAGTATGACGACCTTTCAACAATAATTAAAACAGCCTGGAAATGGCACAGCACTCATAAAAACGGATATATGTAAAGTCATATAAGGGGCGGTATTTTTATGAAAAGTATTTACAGTCAGATAATAAGACTTGTTTCTTACGGTATAAACGTTGGGTTAATTGAGCCGGAAGACAAAATATATGTTACAAATTTACTTATGGAAATCATGGAACTTGACGAACCTGACGGCGATTTAGATATAGCACTCACAGATGATAACGTTGATGATCTTGAGGATATACTTAAAAATCTTCTTGATATGGCTTATGAAAAGGGTTTGTTTCCTGAAAACACAGTTACGTACAGAGATTTGTTCGATGTAAAGCTGATGAACACAATGGTAAAACGTCCATCAGAAGTTATCAAAGACTTTTGGGACTATTACGCAGTATCAGCAAAAAATGCAACAGATGCTTATTACAAGCTCAGTTGCGACAGCGATTACATCAGAAGATACAGAATTAAGAAAGATTTGAAATGGAAAGCTCAGACCGAATACGGTGAGATAGATATCACAATAAATCTTTCTAAACCTGAAAAAGACCCAAAGGCTATAGCACAGGCAAAACTTCAAAAACAGTCAGGTTATCCTAAATGCCTTTTGTGTAAAGAAAACGAAGGCTATAAAGGTAGAATAAATCATCCTGCTAGACAGAATCATAGAATCATCCCGATTGAAATAAATCACGAGGACTGGTTTATGCAATATTCACCATACGTTTACTACAACGAACACTGCATCGTGTTCAACAGCAAACACACACCTATGGTGATAGATAATACGATATTCTCTAAATTGTTAGATTTCATTTCCTTATTTCCTCATTACATTATCGGCTCAAATGCCGACCTTCCGATTGTGGGCGGTTCAATTTTGACACACGAACACTTTCAGGGTGGCAGATACGAATTCGCCCTCAATCGTGCAGAGGTTGACAGAACTTTTAAAATCGAGGGTTTTGAGGATGTGGAATGTTCAGTAGTTAAGTGGCCGATGTCAGTAATAAGACTGAGCAGTAAATATAAAGAAAACATCACACCACTCGCTTGCCACATCTTAGAAAAATGGAGAGCATACACAGACGAAGAAGCTTTCATCTTCGCTCAGACAAATGGTGAGATACATAACACAATCACACCAATCGCTTCAATGAAAGACGACAAATTCATCATAGACTTAGTCTTGAGAAATAACATCACAACTGATGAACATCCATTCGGTGTTTATCATCCACACGAAAAACTTCACCACATCAAGAAAGAGAACATCGGATTGATTGAAGTTATGGGTCTAGCGGTATTACCATCAAGATTGAAGAAAGAAATTTCTTTGCTTAGAGAAGCAATTCTAAGTGGTGCTGATATCTCGAATATTGAAGAAATCAGCAAGCACGCTCTATGGGTATCAGAATTCCTCAAAAACTACGACACTGTAAATGAAGAAAACATTGATGACATCATCAAAGCTGAAATCGGAAAAGTGTTCTTGGAAGTACTCAAAGACGCAGGAGTATTCAAGAGAACTGAAGACGGACAAAAAGCTTTTGACAGATTCATAGCCACATTATAGGAGAAATATTATGGCGATTATCACAATACATCCTTTCGGTACAGATAAAAACGGCAATATGGTAAATTGCTACACAATCATAAATAAAAAAGGAGCAAGCGTAACTCTCAGCTCACTCGGAGCATCAGTAGTATCAATCAAGGTTCCTAATAAAAACGGGGTTATGACTGATGTAGTGCTTGGCTACGATACTCTTGAAGGCTACGAAAAAGGTACGGAATACTTCGGTGCTACAATTGGCAGATGCAGTGGACGTATTAATAACGGAAGCTTCACTCTGAAAAGAAAAATGTACAATCTCCCTATCAACAACGGCAACAATCATCTACATGGTGGGTTTGATAGTTTCAGTAGAAAAATGTGGGATATAAATATGGACCGTGGCGATGTTGTGTTCAGTCTTGTATCTCCTGATGGTGACGAGTGTTATCCTGGAGAAATGAAAGTGACTGTCAGATACTCATTCGATGATAACAACGTACTGACAATCAAGTACGATGCGATATCAGACCAAGACACAATCTGCAATCTTACAAACCACTCCTACTTCAACTTAAACGGTCACAACACTTCATCACTCGAAGAGCATACCTTAAGCATCAACGCTTCCAAGTTCATTGAACTTAATGATGAGCTTATTCCAACAGGTAAACTTTTAAAGGTTAAAAACACTCCATTTGATTTCACATTAGAGAAGAACTTATTCGATGCTTTAAAAGAAGAACACCCACAGCTTACAACAGCAAAGGGTTTAGACCATAGTTTTATTGCTAGCAAAGGACCAGATGTATTGAGCCTTATGGCTAGTGCTACAGGTTTAAAAAGTGGAATAACGCTTGATTGCTATTCAACTCAGCCGATTTTACATCTCTACACAGCTAACTATGTTGATACAGAAAATGGTAAAAACAAATCCTGCTACAAAAACTACAGCGGTTTTTGTATGGAAGCTCAGGGATATCCCGATGCAGTTAATCACAAGAATTTCCCAACCACAGTGTTAACCGCTAACACACATTACAACCAAACAACTAAATTTGCTTTTTCAATAAACAAATAATGAGGAGGAAATGAAATGATTATCCAAAAACATTATGAAGATCTGAATGTACTTCACGAGAACACCTTAGACAATCGTTCTTATTACATTCCTGCTTCAAAACTCACTGATAATCTTGATGAACACAGAGAAAGCTCGGACCGATTCTTGCTTTTGAGTGGTGAGTGGAACTTCAAGTATTTCAAGAGCGTTTATGATTTACAGAACAAGTTCTACGAGCTTTGCGACAGCAACGAGGATTTCATCAAGGTAGCTGTTCCGTCTGATTGGCAGAACTACGGTTTTGACTATGAACAGTACACAAACGTTGAGTATCCTATCCCGTTTGACCCACCATTTGTCCCTCACGAAAACCCTTGCGGTGCTTATGTGAAAGAGTTTGATTATCATACAGACGATAATGCAAACAGAGCTTTCTTGAACTTTGAGGGTGTTGACTCTTGCTTCTATGTATGGCTCAACGGCCACTATGTAGGCTACAGTCAGGTTTCTCACTCAACAAGTGAGTTTGAAATCACACAATTTCTTACAGAAGGCAAAAACAAACTTGCTGTTTTAGTTCTCAAATGGTGTGACGGCACTTATCTAGAAGATCAGGACAAATTCAGAAAGAGCGGTATCTTCCGTGATGTCTACATTCTTAACAGACCACAGAAAGCAGTTTTTGACTACTTCACAACAACTAACATCAAGGAAGGTAAAACAGATGTTGAAATCGCAGTGAACTTCATCGACGAAGAAATCACACCGCTTTCAATTTCATTGTATGACGCTAACAACAATCTAGTTGGCAAAGCTACTGAAAAAGTTGACAACGACAGTTCATATCAGCAGGTATTCGCAATCGAGGTTTCAAACCCTACATTATGGAATCCTGAAGAGCCATATCTCTACACTCTTATCATCGAGTCAGAAAACGAAGTTATCACAGATAAGGTTGGTATCAGAGAGATATACATTAAAGACGAGATTCTCTACCTCAATGGTCAAAAAATCAAATTCCGTGGTGTTAACCGACATGATTCTGACCCTGTTACAGGTTTCACAATCAGCTTAGAGCAGATGAAGAAAGACTTGTTTATGATTAAAGCTCACAACTTCAACGCTATTCGTACAAGTCACTATCCTAACTCACCTGTTTTCTATCAGCTTTGCGATAAATACGGTTTCCTCGTAATTGATGAAGCTGACCACGAAAGCCACGGTGTTGCAGAAATCTTCTACAAAAACAACGCTTGGGAAAATCACTGCGAAATGTGGAACATTCCTTTAGCTGATAACCCTGTATGGTTAGAGCCGACTATGGATCGCACTCAGAGATGCGTACATAGAGATAAGAACAGACCTTCTGTTGTTATCTGGTCAATGGGTAACGAAAGTGCTTACGGCTACTGCTTCGAAAAAGCATTAGAGTGGACGAAGGTGTTCGACCCTACTCGTCTTACTCACTATGAAGGTGCTCACTACAGGAATCACAGCAAAAAGTACGACTTCTCAAATCTTGACTTCTATAGCAGAATGTACCCATCATTTGAAGAAATCGACGATTTCCTTATGGGCAACTACAGAAAACCTTACATCACCTGTGAATACAGCCACGCAATGGGCAATGGTCCTGGAGATTTTGAAGATTACTTCCAGGTATTCCACGCACACGACAACATCTGTGGTGGTTTCGTTTGGGAATGGTGTGACCACGCTATCTACAAGGGCATGAGCGTAAACGGAAAGCCTATCTACTACTACGGTGGTGACCACAACGAGTATCCTCACTTCTCAAACTTCTGTATGGATGGTCTTGTATATCCTGACAGGACACCACACACAGGCTTACTTGAATACAAAAACGTTCATCGACCACTCAGAGTTAAAGAGTTTAATCAGAAAAACGGCAGACTAGTTCTTCACAACTATATGGATTTTGTAGATGCGAAGGATTATGTAAATCTCCGCTACGAAATCAACTGTGACGGCAAGATTATCTGCTCAGAAACTATTGACGAACTCCCATCAATACCTCCACACAAAGAGGTTGGTCTTACACTCAACCTTGACATTCCTGAAAAAGGAAAGTGCTATCTCGTAATTTATGCAGAGCTCAAAAATGCTACTGAGATTTTATCAGATGGTTACGAACTCGGTTTTGAAGAAATCGCACTCGAAAACGAAGACCCAAGAAACCAGAAAGCAGTTGCTATCAAAGAGAACTTCGGAAAAGCAGACGGTAACATAACTGTTGAAGAAACTGACAGATTCCTCTTTGTAAAGGGTGACAACTTCAACTACACATTCAATAAGCTCACAGGTCTTTTCGATAGACTCAGCGTAAATGAAAAAGAAATGCTCACACAGCCGATGAATATCAACATTTGGCGTGCTCCAACAGATAACGACAGACACTTAAAGTCTGAATGGTATCGTGCTCATTACGACAGAGCTACAGAGAGAGCGTATGAGACTACATACAACCTTTCTGATAATGAGGTCACTATCGAAACAGAGATTTCACTTTCTGCAGCTCCTGTACAGAGAATGCTTACATTAAAAGCAGTATGGACAGTAAAATCATCTGGCGAAATCGAAGTTAATATGGATGTTCACAGAAACACAGAGTTCCCTGAACTTCCAAGATTCGGTCTTAGAATTTTCACTCCAAAAGAGATGAATCAGGTTACTTACTACGGTATGGGTCCTTGTGAGAGCTACAGAGATAAACATCGCACTTCTTTCCACAGCGAGTTTACCGATACAGTAGAAAACTTACACGAAGACTACATCAGACCTCAGGAAAACGGTAGCCACTTCGATTGTGATTTCATCACTCTTTCAGATAACGAGAGAAGTATCACAGTAACAAGTGACAAAGCTTTCTGCTTCAACGCTTCACCATACACACAGGAAGAACTCGAAAACAAGAAACACAACTTTGAGCTTGAGCCACATGGAAGCACAGTTCTTTGTCTTGATTATGCACAAAACGGTATCGGCTCCAACAGTTGCGGACCTACTCTTCTTGAAAAATACAGATTTGACGAAGAAGAGTTCAAATTCAATTTAAAGCTTGTATTCTAAAAAATGATTGGTACAATTATAGATAAGGAGAATAATTATGGCTGAAAAGAAATATTTAAAATGGTATAACAAGGTCGGTTACGGTTCAGGAGACGTTGCCGGTAATGTGATTTATGCATTCCTTACATTCTTCCTGATGATTTATCTCACAGATACAATCGGACTCAACGCAGGTATCATTGGTACATTGATGGCTGTATCAAAAATCTTCGATGGTTTTTCAGATATTATTTTTGGTTCATTCATCGACAAAACAAAGTCAAAAATGGGTAAAGCCAGACCATGGATGTTCTACGGCTTCTTCGGTTGTGCGGTACTTCTTGTAGCTACATTTGCAATCCCTACAAGCTGGGGTGACACGGCACAGTACGCTTACTTCTTCATCGTTTACACACTCTTAAACGCAGGTTTCTACACAGCTAACAACATTGCTTACGGTGCACTTACTGCTCTTGTAACAAGAAACGGTTCTGAGAGAGTTCAGCTTGGCACATTCAGATTCATCTTTGCTACTGCAACAAGTATGACAATTCAGGCTATCACTGTTGGTGTTGTAGCATTCTTAGGTAACGATGCTGCTGCTTGGAGATGGATGGCTATCATCTACGCTGTAATCGGTATTATCACAAACACTATTGCTGTATTCTCCGTAAAAGAGCTTCCAGATGACGAAAACGGCGATGATGAAGCTGTTAAGCCAACTGATGCAAAGCCTGAAAAGAAGTATTCTTTTAAGCAGTCAATGAAGTTACTCGTTACAAATAAATACTTTGTTATTCTCTGTGCAACATACATTCTTACTCAGCTTTATACCGCTATGACTGGTATGGGTATTTACTATATGAAATACATCTTAGGCGATGCAAACCTTCTCGGAACATTTTCGGTTGCAATAAACATCCCTATGATTATCGGTCTGATTTCAACACCAATCCTTGTAAGCAAATGCAAGGGTATGTATAAACTCAACATTGTAGGATATATTGTTTCTTGTATCTTCAGAGTATTAGTTTTAGTTGGCGGCTATATTGGTAGCGTACCTATGATGCTCATCTGTTTAGCTATCTCAACTCTTGGTATGGGTCCTCTTCAGGGCGATATCAACGCTCTCATCGCTGCAGCATCTGACTATACATACAAGAAAGACGGCATCAGAATTGACGGCACAATGTTCTCTTGTACATCACTCGGCGTTAAAATCGGTGGCGGTATCGGTGTAGCAATCTCAGGTTGGTTACTCGAAGCTGGCGGATACATTGAAAACGCTTTAGTACAGCCACAGTCTTGTATCAATATGCTCAACTTCATCTACCTCTGGTTACCACTCATCATCAATGTAGCTATTCTCGGCTTACTCTTCTTCCTTAACGTAGAAAAAGCAAACAAAGAACTCGACAAAAAAGCAAAAGAAACCATTACAGAATCAGTTAACGCTTAATTGTTTGAGCATATATAGAAAACAAAGCAGAGGTATACTCCTCTGCTTTATTTTCAAAAATTATTAGTTAGTGCTATAACTTGTTTATTAATATTTTGTTTACTTATAGGGATCTCATCTAATCTTATTTCTTTTATAGATCGCTATTTCTATATAGCAAGGTTACTTTCTTATTAGTAGCCTTGCTTTTTTCTGGCTGACTTTGCGAAAAAAGTAATTATTACAATGCTAAGTTTACAAACCATATACTGACTTATGACATGAACTGCATTAGTATAAACGAAAGTAAAATTGATCTAAACTTAACAAAAAAGGACACACTTTGTGGGGAACAGAGTGTGTCCTTTATATATGTGTAAAAATGTGAAAGATAAAGCGAGGTGCATTAATATATTATTTGTACATAGATAATTCTTTACGCTTGTTTCTTCTAACACGGTTGATATGTCTTTCAAAATCTCCGTTATCGATAAGTTCTGTAAGAACGTATTGCATAAAGGTCGGAACAGTGCAAGAGTAGAAACCTAGCCTTTTGTCAAATTCTTTTAAGAGGTGTTTTGGGAGTACCATATAGCCAATACGAAGTGAGGGAGAGATGGTTTTTGAAAAAGTGTTGAGATAGATAACGTTGTCATTGTCAGAGAGTGAGAACAGAGTTTCTGTTGGCTTTGTAGATACCGAAAACTCAGATTCATAGTCATCTTCGATGATGTATCGGTTATGTTGTGCTGACCAACGGATGTACTCGTGAAGTTTGGAGGCTGTTGCAGTAACGCCACTTGGATAACTGCGATATGGGGTTGTATGTAGTACATCAGCTTTCGTCTTAGCGAGCGCTTTACTATCGATACCACAGATTGTAAGCGGTAGTGAATCACAGGCGATTTCATTTGCTCTGTAAACCTGTTCTATCTTTTTGTACGATGGTGATTCTATAGCATAAGTTAGATTTCTGCCTAAAAGTTCTACAATGAGACTATAAAGGTATTCTGAGCCTGAACCTATAATTACTTGTTCGACATCTACCTGTATACCTCTATTGCGAGCTAAATAATGCTTGATAGTTTCACGTAGTTCAATACATCCGTAGTTAGGGGATTTCTCAAGCAATAAATCTCCGTGTTCAGAAATTACTTTTCGCATTGTTTTACTGAATACTGACAACGGAAAGTTTGTGGATGAGTGCTGAGTTTGGTGATTAAAGTTTTCGGTGTGCTGTTCGCTTGTGGTAGCAAAGCCGTCATCTTTTCGAAAAACAACCACAAACCCACTTCTTTCTCTGGATTCTACGTAACCTTCTTCACAAAGTAGTGAATATGCATGCTCAACAGTTATAGTGCTTACTCCGGTTTCTTCTGCAAGACAGCGTTTTGAAGGCAACTTAGTGTTATATGGATAGTTTTCTGCTATGATATCATCACGAATCAGCTTGTATAGTTGTAAATAAATCGGACGCTTTTTTGTATCAATTACATATTTCATCTGGTTATATAAAATACTCCTTAACTGGTGATTGTTATATGTTCAGATTTAGTATACACTCTTTTTATCATAAAGTAAAGGAGTCAGATGATGAACGCAAAAACGAAGAATATGGTTATGGCTGCACTTTTTGCAGCTCTGGTATGCGTAGCCACTATGATTATCAAAATACCATCACCACTTAAAGGATACATAAATCTTGGAGATTGTATAGTACTGCTAAGTGGTTGGATGTTGCCACCTGCTTATGGTTTTCTGGCGGCAGGTATTGGTTCTGCATTAGCCGATTTGTTTTCGGGGTATGTAGTATATGCTCCTGCAACTTTTATCATTAAGAGCTTAATGGCATTTATAGCATTTTACGGATTTAAGTTGTTGAATAAAAAAATACCAAACACATCATCAAGAGTAGTAGCGGGTTTGACAGCTGAGTTGTTTATGATTCTTGGATACTTTGTTTTTGAAGGTATATTATATGGATTCGGACCATCTCTGGTGAATATTCCTGCAAATGCAGTTCAGGGAGTTGCAGGGTTAGTTATAGGTATCGTTCTGATTAAAATCTTTGAGAAGAGAAACGTTAATTTATAATTGAATATACTGTTTTTATATTAGAAAACCGCCCCGATAGATAAGTTTTACCTGTCGGAGCGGTTTCTGCTGTTGTATTGTGATAATCAGGAGAAAATACGCAACAGCTTCTATATGTAGATTTGCTACAATCCAAATATACTAATGTTTTTTACATATTCAGGAAAGATACAGCGTCACTGATAGTTTTTTCGAAAGCTTCCTTTCCGTATTTATCGACTTCGGATTTGTTTTTTGCACCGTGAGTGAGACATCCTGCACCGCCGATGCATCCGCCTACACACGCCATACCTTCGATAAAGTTTGCATCTAAGACGTTTTTGCTTTTCTTGAGTAGAGCTATTCTGCATTCTTCAATTCCATCACAAGGGAGAGCTTTTAAGTCAAACTCAAGATTCTGTTCCTTAATTCCCTGAGCAACTGCATCAGAAAGTCCACCTGAGCGAGCAAAGATTCTGCCAAAATAAGAAGCATTATCAAGTACGTCTTCGTTGAGTGTCGTGATGTCTATATCCTTGCTGTCGTAAAGAGCTTGGAGTTCCTCAAAAGTCATAACTGCATCAACATAAGGTTTCACGCTGTCGAGCTGTGCCTCGGCTTTCTTTGCTGTACATGGTCCTATGAAAACAACCTTAGCGTTCTCATCTGTCGATTTTATGTACTTTGCAAGAGTTGCCATAGGAGAGAGGTTGTGTGAAACAAGAGGGAGTAAATCAGGAAAAGCAGATTTAATATACTGCACAAAAGCAGGACAGCACGAGCTTGTTAAGAAGCCTTTCTCAACAAGTTCCATTGACTCAGCTTGAGCTACCATATCAGCACCGAGTGCGGCTTCTATTACTGTGAAAAATCCCAGTTCTTTAAGACCCGAAATAACCTGACCTAGCTTTGCGTATGTAAACTGACTTGAGATTGAAGGTGCAACCATAGCGTAAACTTTATACTTTTTGTTATTCTCACTTTTTTTAATCATATCAATAACGTTGAGTATATAAGACTTATCCATAATTGCGCCGAACGGACACTGGTACACACAAGCACCGCACTGTATACACTTCTCATTGTTTATAGCCGCCGCATTTTCCTTGTTAATTGAAATCGCCTTTACCTTACATGCAATCTGACAAGGGCGTTTGCGATTCACGATAGCGGAATATGGGCAAACTTTTGCACACTGACCACATTCAACACACTTCGATTTATCAATGTGTGCAACATGATTGTGGTCGAATGAAATAGCACCTTTTTTGCACACGTCTTCACATCTGTGAGCAAGACAACCTCTGCAAGAGTCTGTAACTTCATATCCTGCTGCAGGACATTCATCGCAAGCTATATCGATAACTTCGATAACATTAGGGTTATCCTTATCGCCACCCATAGCTATCTTTACACGCTCTGAGAGTATAGCACGTTCTTTGTAAACACAGCAACGCATTGTTGATGTTTTACCCGGAACGATTGTTTTTGGGATTTCGAGAATGTTTTCAAGAAGTGTATCGTTCCACGCTTGACGAGCAACTTCACGCAAAACCTTATATTTGAGATGCTGAACTTTTGTATCAAATTTTCTCATATAAACACTCCTTAGAAATAACTTACTTTTATCTTTTTACCCATCTGTTTAAGGCACTTTGAAAGTTCCTCAACAAGATTCATTTTTATATTGAAATTTATAGGCAAATCAGGATTCTGATGAGCAGGATTTACTGCTCTGCCTACGTAGAAATTGATGTCTGTTGCCTCAACAAACAGCAGACGACATATCAGAGAAGCACCATCTTCGCTGTAGTTCCAATGTTCATAGTGCTTATTTTCACCTAAGTAGTCCTTAGCATATTCAAGCACCTTATTTACGGTGATGACACCTTCTGTTACTAAGTCAACACCTTCAATTTTAGCTATAGGTGGGACATCGCTTTTTTCAAATTTAAGAGTTGCAACCAGTGGCTTTCTTAAAAATTTTGATGCGATTGACGATGTTGTGCCGCCACAGATGATGTGCTTGCCTTCTTTAGAAAAGAAAAGTGACATCATTCGGTCAGCATCATCACGATTTGATGGGGGACCGAACAGCATATTCATCGGTTCTCTTTTTCTTATTTTAACGACACAAGCAGTTGCATCGTCACCTGGTTTGTGTCCGTAAAGCTCATTGCATTCGTCGACTAACATCGTTGAAAGAGTTTTTGCGGTATAACCAACCTGTGATAAAGCTTCCATAAAATCTATGATGTCTTCACGTTTCCATCCGAAGTTATACGCAATGCCGATTCCTGCATGAGGACAGCCGTCACTCATCATAACGAAAATATCATTTTCTTGTAATTTGATTATAGACTTGTATATTTTTTTACCGCCTATATTCATTTCAGTCTTAGGATAATCCCAGTTCTTTTCGTTTCTAATGATAATGGCGTGGGGATTGTCGTATTGGATAAGTTCAGCAGTTTGGTTGTTTTTGAGGTGGATAATTGAAAATGTGGAATACGCAACTCCTCGCACTGAGCAAACAGGTAAAGTAGCGGCGATTGTTTCAACACATTCTTCAAGTGATAATCCTTCTGCAAGCATCGTCGAAATTATTTTTGAAGTAAGCGTAGAAAGAATACTGGCTTTTACACCACTGCCCAAACCGTCTGATAGTACAATAACCGTAGAGTCGTCACTAGGTTCTACGATGTCTACGTGATCACCGCAAAGTTGTTCGCCGTAATGATTTATACTTTTATATCCGATTTCAGCACATAAATCATTCATCAGTAATCGACTCCTTAAGTTTTGCTAAAGCGATTTTAGTTTCAGCTGCGGTTTCGCCCAGTAACGATGCGATTTCCTGAACAATTCTCATCTGTTTATCTACTACTTTATCAGCGACTTCTATAGTCTGTCTGCTAATATTTTCTTTTCTTTCACGTTGAATTTCTTCATCAGTAACATCACGCATTATTCCGATTATTAGTCTTGAGTCTCTGTCATAGACAACAGTCTGCTCAACGTAACGTTTATATTCGGCTAGATAGACTCTCTCGTCTCTTACTCCTCGTCCTGTATCTCTGACTCTCATAAATACTGTCGGGTCAAGGATTCTTATAACCTGATCGCCTAAAACATCACTTGAACTACGGATGTTCATAATCTTCCTTGCAGCATCATTTATCTGCTGAACCTCAAGCTGTTCGTTTAAAACAATAAGACCATTTGGAGTGTTCTTGACGATTGTGTCGGAAAAGCTCTCAGCTTTATCTTTCAGGAAAGGTAAGCACATTGAGATTTCAGCTTTGCCTTGATAAATAGCTATAGCTTTTTCACGACAGGTGTTGTATCCACACGAACCACAGTTGAGTTCCTGCGATGGCTTGAATTTGCCCATCTGACGGAGAATACCGTTTATTTCAAATTCAGAAGGAAGCTGTGAGTGTTTTTCTATGAACTCAAAGTTCTTTCTCAACTTATCACAAGAAGGCTGAGAAACCTCAAAATCTTTAGCTCCTGCGTACTGGGATATGCTTATGTAGTCTTTAACTGTGCTTGAACGGTGGTATTTTTCCATAACAGGACCGCCGATACAGCTACCGACGCAAGCTGACATTTCGATAAAGCACTTGTGAATTTTTCCATTTTCTATATCTTTTAAAGCGTCAATACAGTTTTCTACTCCGTCTAAAGCCAGATAGGTGAATTCGCTGTTATCAAGCTCCATAGTTTTTAAAATGCCACCTGTAGTAGGGAAGAAGCGAGCACGACTGAAAACATCATTGTCCTTTTCTTTTTCGAGTTCTATGTTTTCAGCTTTTAGCCATTCGGTCAATTCTTCGAAAGTCAGTACAGCATCAACTATACCCTTGTAGTGTTCTGCTTCGTCCTTTTTTGCAACACAAGGTCCGATGAATACGGTTTTGGCATTGTGGTATCTATTCTTGATGTCCTGACAATGTGCCTGCATAGGGGACATAACATCTGCAAGATAATTAAGAGCAAACGGATAATGCTTTTGAATGAGCAGGTTGATAGAATGACAGCATGAAGAAATAATGATATCTCTGTCGTCCTCTTTAATCATTCTTTCGTACTCATTCTTTACAATAGTTGCACCAACTGCGGTTTCTTCGACGTCATAAAAACCAAGCTTTTTGAGTGCTTTACGCATTGAGTTAACACCAACACCGTCATAGTTTGCGATAAAAGATGGAGCTAAACTTGCAATAACAGGAGCACCGCTTTGTAAAAGTACCTTAACTTTTTCGGTTTCGTCTACGATTTCCTTTGCATTTTGAGGACAAACTACAAAACACTGACCGCAGAGAATACATTCATTCCCAATTATATGAGCTTGGTTTCCTGAAAATCTGATAGCTTTAACGGGACAGTGACGAATACATTTGTAGCAGTTTTTACAGTTTGATTTTTTCAGTGTCAAACAATTAGCCATATCCCGTTACTCCTTTACAAATTTACTTAAAACATTATCTTTGAAAAACTCTTTAAAGTTTTCCTTGGTAATACCTGTGTGGATATTATCATCAACCTGAACAGTCACACCAACGCGATTACACTTGCCGATGCAGAAGCTACCGACAAGTGTAATTTCGTTTTCAAGATGATGTTCAGTGACTGCATTTTGTAACAGCTCCACAATCTCAGGTGAACCTTTGAGATGGCACGAGCTACCAACACAAACCTGAATTGTCATCTTAAATCTTTCCTTTTACATTTTTCTCAAAAAACTCATTAACTGTGTCAGGAGTTACAGAGAAGAACTCTTCATCAACAGTAACACATACACCCTGCTGACATTCACCCATACAGAATGTTCCGCCGAGTTCAACTTTATCTGAGAGGTCGTTTTTTGCTATAAGAGTCTGGAGCTGTTCAACAACCTGACGTGAACCTTTAATGTGACAAGAGCTACCAATACAAACAGTGATTTTCATTTTTATATCTCCTTATATCTTATTCGTAATCAACAACATCTACCCAAGAGAGTAGGAACTCACGTTCTTTTTCGTTACCCTTTACTGACTGTGAAGCCGCAACGATTGGCATCCATTTCTGAACGTACTGCTTAGCTGTGTTGCTCTTTTTGCAGAACAAATCAAGATACTTCTTTGCACCGTCAATGTCACCGTTAAGCCAGAATAAAAGATAAGTTCTGGCTACATCAGCTGAAGCATTACCCTGAGTAGCGTGTGACCAGTCTAAGATGAAAGGTGTGCCATCTTCAGAGATAATAATGTTAGATGGGTTGAAATCGCCGTGACAAACTTTGTTGTGCTTTGGCATACCTTCTAAACGTGTGTGTAGGTCATATCGTGTAGTAGCATCAATATCAGATTTAGCAATTTTGCCGTTCATCTTATCTTTGAGCTTGTTTAAGAGAGGACAGGTTTTTGAATGAACTTCAAGCTGTAAATTGACGAGTAACTCAATATATTCGTTTTTCTTGTCTGGATCTTCTTCCATAAGTTGAGCTAATGTTTTACCTTTGATATATTCACTGACAATAGCCCATTTGCCGTCTACCATAGTTACCTCAAGAACTTTTGGAATGTTAAGACCTGTTTGTTCAATTCTTGCCTGATTAAGTGCTTCGTTTAGTACATCTGCTTTTGAATAATCTTCGTTAAATACTTTGATACATCTGTCACCATCACGGTAGATAGTTTTAGTGTTTCTGACTGCTATAACTCTATCAAGTTTCATTGCTATATCCTCCCTAATTACGCTTTCTTACCCTTGCGATATGCTGTTTTGATTGCATCTGGTTTTGTTTCGATGATATCTCTTGCATTTGGCATAGCATTTTCAGTAAAATGCTTGCCGTAGTATGCGTTTAAGTACATCTGCTTGATTTCGCTCATTAATGGGTAACGAGGGTTTGCACCTGTGCACTGGTCATCGAATGCCTGCTCAACCATATCGTCGAGTCTGTTTAAGAAGTCTTCTTCGTCGATGCCGTAGTCCTTGATAGTTTCCTTGATACCAACCTGAGCTTTTAAGTCGTTGATAGCCTTAATAAGAGCTTCGAGCTTTTCTTCGTCAGTATTTCCGCCTAAACCTAAAGCGTCAGCGATTTCAGCGTAACGAGCGAGTGTGTGTGTGTGGTCATACTGTGAGAACGTACCCATCTTTGCAGGAGCTTCAGAAGCGTTGAAACGGAGAACTTCTTCAATCATAAGTGCGTTAGCAACACCGTGTGGGAGGTGGTGGAAAGCACCGAGCTTGTGAGCCATTGAGTGACAAACTCCCAAGAACGCGTTGGCGAATGCCATACCTGCGATTGTAGCGGCGTTAGCCATCTTCTCTCTTGCTTCAACGTCTGTCTGACCGATTTCGTAAGCACGTGGGAGATACTTGAAGATGTTTTTAAGTGCCTGAATAGCAAGACCGTCTGTGTAGTCTGTAGCGAGCATTGCGGCGTAAGCCTCAACTGCGTGT
>JAFTYK010000012.1 GCA_017464765.1 Ruminococcus sp. | reverse complement strand
GGTCGGCAAACCACTTCAACTTTAACAAGGGCTTTTTATTTTGTCTACTTTTTTCTCCGCTTAAGCTCTTTTATTCCCCCAGTATAACTGGGGGTTGTCTTTGTTGAAACAAAACAAAAAGGCGAAGCCTGAACTTCGCCTTAGTATACCAAAAGTATATGAAAAATTATTCAGCAAAACCTGACTCTACAAGAGCAACTAAGCCCTCAACAGCCTCTGTTTCATCAGAGCCGTCAGCATAGATAGTGATTGTTGTACCACCGATGATGCCAAGTGAGAGTACGCCGAGAAGGCTCTTAGCGTTAACCTTTCTCTCGTCCTTCTCTACCCAAACAGTTGCTTTGAACTCATTAGCTTTCTGAATAAAAAATGTTGCTGGACGAGCATGGAGGCCAGCTTTGTTCTGAACTAAAACTTCCTTAGTATACATTTTAAACCCTCTCTTTATTGTTTGCAAAATAATTTGTTAACTGACTTCTCAAACAGGGGATTCTGTTCGATTATTGATATTATATCCACAAAAATCGGGTTGGTCAACTGTGATTTAGCATTTTTGTTTTGATAGATAACAAGTAAAAAATTACTAATCCGTTCTTTGTGCAAAACTGCTAAAATGTTGAAAACTTTTTGTACTTACCATACAAGGAAACAAAGCTAAATCGTTGATATACACAACTGAAAAGCTCGTTTTCAGTCGTTTTTGCTACCTTCGATAATACTATAGGCAAGCTCTTTTTCAGCATCGGAAAGTGTAGCTTTTTCAATCATATCGGGACGTTTTTTGGCAGTATTGACTATACTTTGTTCACGTCGCCATTTATCGACATTTTCGTGATGGCCCGAAAGAAGCACCTCGGGTACTTCCCTACCCCTCCAAATCTGCGGGCGAGTATACTGCGGATATTCAAGCAATCCGTCGTAGTGGCTTTCTTTAGTGAAACATTCGTCCTCGGAAAGCACTCCTTTTTCCATTCTGGCGAGTGCATCAACAAACACAAGAGTAGGCAACTCTCCGCCAGTAAGCACATAGTCGCCGATGGAAATCTCCTCATCTACAAGCTCGTCTATAACTCGCTGGTCAACACCCTCATAGTGACCACACAGCACACAGACATTCTTGTGCTTTTCACTTATATCAATGAGCTTTTGCTGTGTAAGCACACTTCCCTGTGGTGACATATATACAAAGTAGGGCTTCTCGTCCAAGCTTTTGCAAATATCCTCGAAGCATAAAGCTATCGGCTCGGTCATCATCAACATTCCCTTGCCTCCACCATAAGGTGCGTCGTCAACGTGGCGATGTTTATCAAAAGCAAACTCTCGCAATTGATGACAAACGACTTCGAGTACTCCCTTTTTCTGCGCTCTGCCGATTATCGATTCATTAAGTACCGTTTCCATCATCTCAGGAAACAGCGTGATTATATCAATCCTCATCAGAGAACAGTCCTTTCATCGGGGTAATCAGAATCTTTCCACCGTCAACATCAATTTCGTCAACGATATCAGGAATAGCAGGGATATAGTACATCTTGTTATCCTTGCCCTTCATTTCGTAGACATCATTCGAGCCTGTGCGAAGGACGTCATTTACAACTCCATAGACCTCGTCTGAATCGGAATCTTTGATTTCAAGACCGATTAAATCCTGCACGAAATTGACACCCTCTTCGAGCTTTATGTCACTTCGTTTGATGTAAAGAATCTTACCTCTTAGCAAATCAGCCTGCTCAATTGTATCTACATTAGGGATTTTTACAAGCACCATATTTTTATGAGCGCGGGATTTCACTTTCACTTTTTCGTTACCCTCATCAAAGTAAAGTGTCTTAAACTGTGCTAAAAACTGCGGAGAATCGCACCAACACTCAACTCGCATTTCGCCACGCACTCCGTGAGTACCGACGATTTTTCCGCCTTCCAAAAACTTTTTAACCATAATTTTCACCTATGTTTCAGATTTCAAAGTGATTATACCATATAGTTTACAAATGTTCAATTACCACAAAACAAAGTGTTTCCATTACGCTTGTAGAGGCGAGAAGTGGTCGTCCGTTCTCGGAACGATGTGGACATCGTCCCCTACAACTCTCGGCGCACAAAACTATCACGCTTCACCTACCTCGCATCTTTTTCAAATTTCTACTGTTCCTTGATCTCTTGCTAAAATCAAAGAATCAATTATCTCTTTGATTTTTTAACGCGAGACCTCGCTCACATTGAAATTTGAAAAGCTCGGTGGTTCAGCGCACAAAATAAAAAAGCGATGTTTTCACACCGCTTTCTTCATAAAAGTATTAGTCGATTTCGACCATAATTTTCTCGTTGCTTCTGATTGCAGCTGAGCGAGCAACAGTACGGATAGCCTTAGCGATTCTGCCCTGCTTGCCGATGATTCTGCCCATATCGTTTTCAGCAACGTGAATGTGATACACGATTACGCCTTCTTCATTAACGCCGTCCTGTGTAACAGAAACTTCGTTTGGTTCTTCAACAAGACCCTTGGCAATCGTTAAAAGTAAGTCTTTCATCAAAACTGTTTCCTTTCAGAAATTAGAGAATACCGTTCTTCTTGAAAAGATTCTTAACAGTATCTGTTGGCTGAGCGCCCTTAGCGATCCACTCCTTAACCTTGTCAGCGTCAACTTTAACCTCTGATGGCTCTGTGAGTGGGTTGTATGTGCCGATTTCCTCGATGAAACGGCCATCTCTTGGGTATCTTGAGTCAGCAACTACGATTCTGTAGAAAGGTGATTTCTTAGCGCCCATTCTTCTTAATCTGATTTTTACCATTGTTAGTTCCTCCAATATATTTTACTTTTTATATTTATTTACCAATGTAAATTATTGGCATTAAAGACGTGAAAATTTCGGCTTCTTACAATCAGAATCCCGGGAAGCCGCCGCCACCCATAGGACCCATCGGTCCGCCAAGTCCTGGAAGGTTTGGCATTCTCTTTCCCTTTTTAGTAGCACGAGTAAACTGCTTCATCATTTTCTGAGTCTGCTCGAGCTGTTTTAGCATACGGTTAACTTCTTCAACAGTTCGACCACTGCCCGCAGCGATTCGCTTCTTACGAGATGGATTAATAAGCGATGGTTTAGCGCGTTCTTCCTTAGTCATAGAAAGGATAATAGCCTTAGACCAATCGAGCTGACGCTCGTCGATGTCCATATCATCAACCTTGTTTCCGACACCGGGAAGTTTCGATAAAATTCCCTTTATCGGTCCCATGTTCTTGATCTGGTCAAACTGGTCGAGCATATCGTTGAAGTCCATTTTATTCTTAAGCATCTTCTCGGCGAGCTTTTCAGCCTTTTTAGCGTCGAGTTTCTGCTCAGCTTCTTCAATAAGAGTCAGCACATCACCCATACCAAGGATACGGTTAGCCATTCTGTCAGGGTGGAAAGCTTCCAAGTCTTCGAGCTTTTCGCCTGTACCTGAGAACTTAATCGGACGGCCTGTGACTTCCTTAACGGAAAGCGCCGCACCGCCTCGGGTGTCACCGTCAAGCTTAGTGAGGATAACACCTGTGATATCAAGCAGCTCGTTAAATGTCTTAGCAACGTTTACTGCATCCTGACCTGTCATTGAGTCGATAACAAGCAAAATCTCGTCAACCTTGACTTCTGATTTGATGTTCTTAAGCTCGTTCATCAGCTCTTCATCAATGTGAAGTCGACCCGCTGTATCTAAGATAACGATATCGTTGCCGTAGTCTTTAGCGTGTTTGATAGCTTCTTTGGCGATTTTCACAGGGTTTTCCTGTCCCATTTCAAAAACAGAAACGCCTGCTTTTTCGCCGACAACCTTGAGCTGCTGTATAGCAGCAGGACGGTATATATCACAAGCGACAAGAAGTGGTCGGTGATTCTGCTTTTTAAGGTGAAGCGCAAGTTTAGCAGAGTGGGTAGTTTTACCCGCACCCTGAAGACCACACATCATAATAACTGTCGGTGGTTTTGAAGAGAAGTTAAGTCGGGAATTTTCAGCACCCATGAGGGCTGTTAACTCCTCGTTAACGATTTTGATTACCATTTGTGCAGGAGTCAGACTCTCCAAAACATTCGAGCCTACAGCACGCTCGGTAACTCTCTTTGTAAAATCTTTGGCAACTTTATAGTTAACGTCAGCCTCAAGCAAAGCAAGTCTGACTTCTCGCATCGCTTCCTTAACGTCAGCTTCGCTGAGCTTACCTTTGTTTTTAAGTTTTTTAAACGCTTTTGTAAGCTTTTCGGACAAACCTTCGAACGCCATAATCAGACCTCCTGTTCGTAAAGCTTTAGTGCCGTTGTTTTTATCTTTAGTGAGAGCTTTTTGACCGCTTCGTCATCATATCCACACAGAGTGTCCGCTAAAGATATGATACTTTCCAAGCCGTTTTGAGTCTTGGAAAAACGCTCACAAAGAGAAAGTTTCTCCTCGAAATTGTACAGGCTTTTTTTCGCGCGGGTTAAAGCATCTCGTACCCCTTGTCTTGAAATAGAGAGGATGTCAGCAACTTCACCTAAAGACAAATCGTCGTTATAGTAAAGGGATATCGCCTCCTGCTGTGTCGGGGTAAGCATTTCTTTATAAAAGTCAAAAAGCAGTGAAATCTCAAGATTCTTCTCCAAAAAACACCCTCCTGACCATAAAGCTGTAAAGCAAATCACTTTACACTCCTGCGATTATATCAAAGCTCCCCCGCTTTGTCAAGCATAGAGTGAATAAAATATATCCAAACCAGATTTTTTGGGATTATTTTCGCTCACTCTTCGTTAAAATACTCGTGAATCCGTCAGGATTCACTGTGTTTTTGCCTAAATTGAGTCGAAAATCCTCACCTAAAAATTCTGCGACCTGAATTTTAAGGAGTTTCAGGCGATTTTGGGTGGCTGAGATTGCCGCAAGGCTGACGCCTTGGGGTAATCGATATGCTCAAAAGCGGTGAAAATACTAAGATTCAGGCTGGTTCGGATATGTTTTACTCACTCTATCCACATTATTTCTTAGATTTCACGCCGAAAATTTTACCATAATAATGTAATATTTTCTTTGATTTTAACGCTTTATTGTGGTATACTGTATTTTGTATAGGTTTAATTACAAATAAACAATATCAAGGAGACTGTTAATGGAACAGATCATCAGCATTGACCGAATGGAACACGCGGTTGCGCTGTTCGGCAGTTTTGACGAAAACATCAAGCTCATTGAAGCCGAGTTTTCAGTCAAAGTCAGAGCCAGAGATAGCGAACTTAAAATCAGCGGTGAACCTGAAAATGTTATGAAAGCCACCAAGGTTATAGACTCGCTTCTTTCACTTTTGAGTAGAGGCGAACAGCTTTCCGAACAGAACGTGAGATACTGTATCTCGCTTATCAATGAGGGTAGTGAAGAAAAGATTGAGCAGTTAGCAAGTGACTGCATTTGTGTCACAGCTAAAGGCAAGCCGATTAAACCTAAAACTATAGGTCAGAAGCACTACTGTAATGCTATAAAAGACAATACAATAACAATCGGAGTTGGTCCTGCAGGTACTGGTAAAACCTACCTCGCGGTTGCTATGGCGGTCACAGCCTTTCGAGCTAAAGAGATAAACCGAATCATCTTAACCCGTCCTGCTGTTGAAGCGGGCGAAAAGCTCGGATTCTTGCCGGGTGATTTACAGTCTAAGGTTGACCCGTATTTAAGACCACTTTACGACGCGCTTTTCGATATGCTCGGTGCGGAAACCTACCAGAAATACTTAGAGCGTGGTAACATCGAAGTAGCTCCGCTTGCGTATATGCGAGGCAGAACGCTCGATGATTCATTCATCATTTTGGACGAAGCCCAGAATACAACAAGCGAGCAGATGAAAATGTTCTTAACCCGTCTTGGCAACGGCTCGAAAATGGTAATCACAGGCGACATCACCCAGATTGACCTTCCAAACGGTGCCAAAAGCGGACTAAAAGAAGCCGTAAAAGTTCTCAAAAACATCAAGGATATAAAACACATCACTTTTTCTGAAAAAGATGTTGTAAGACATAAATTAGTTCAGGATATCATCAAGGCATATGAAAAAAATGAGGAGGCAAAGAGAAGATATGACAAAGGATAAAATCAGAGTAGTAATCACAAATTCACAGAAAAAGGTGAAAATCCCGACAGGACTGAGAATGCTTGTCAGACGTTGCTGTAACGCAGTCTTAAAAATGGAAAACTTCGAAGGTGCCGCTGAAATCAGCGTAACTTTCGTTGACAACGAGCAGATTAAGGAACTCAACACTCAGTACAGAGACAAGCCAATCGAAACAGACGTGCTGTCATTTCCAATGGGTAGTGACGGAAAATACGACGTTGACCCTAACACAGGCGCGCAGATTTTAGGCGATGTAGTAATCTCCATGGAAAAAGCTCTTGAGCAGAGTGACCTTTACGGACACTCTTTCCAGCGTGAGGTAGGCTACTTAACAGCTCACTCGGTACTCCACCTTTTAGGCTATGACCACATGGAGCCACTCGAGAAAGTACATATGAGAGAAAAAGAAGAGTACGTTATGGATATGCTGGGACTTGAAGCAAGTCAGGGCTACATCGGTGAAGAATAATTATGAAAAAACGTATCATTAAGCAAATACATAGCTTCTACTACGCTATAAGAGGACTTTTGTCCGTGCTTAAAACCGAATCGCACATGAGATTTCACTTAGTCGCAGGGCTTTTCGCTATAGGCTTTTGTGCAAAGTTTTACAGCCTTACTCCTGCGCAGTGGGGTGTGCTGATACTAACAATCAGTGCGGTTTTTGTCACAGAAATTTTCAACACCGTGCTTGAGCGAGTATGCGACACGGTGACAACAGAGTACAGCAAAAACATCGAGTTTATCAAGGACGTATCCGCAGGAGCGGTTTTAGTCACTGCTGTAAGCTCGGTAGTTATCGCGTTTTTTATGCTTTTCGACATCGAAATATTCAAAAGCATTTTCTATCACTTCAAAAACAATATAGCCGATTTGATTTTACTTTTAATCGGCACTATCGTTTCACTTCTTTTCATCATCGTAAAGCCCGAGAACTATCTCAAGTTTTTTAGAAGAAAAAATAATTAAAAGGATAAAATATGAATACAAACGAAAAATCAGCTTTCATCGCTTTAACAGGAAGACCTAACGTCGGGAAATCCTCGTTGCTTAACTGTATGTTAAAACAGAAAATTGCAATCGTATCTTCTAAACCTCAGACCACCCGTACACGTATTATGGGTATTCTGACTGAAGGAGAGTACCAGCTTGTGTTCATTGACACACCGGGTATGCACAAACCAAAGACAACTTTGGGTCAGTATATGGTGCGTTCAATCAACGAATCCGTGATGGGCGTAGACGCTTGTGTTTTAGTTGTCGAAGCTGACAAAGAAGTCGGCAAAACAGAGCTTATGCTGATTGAAAAATTCAAGAAAAGCAACACTCCTGTTGTACTGGCTATCAACAAGATTGATACACTAAAAGATAAAGAACAGCTTTTAGAGCTTATACTTTCTTACTCAAACCTCTACAACTTTGAGGCGGTTGTGCCTGTTTGTGCAATTGACTCAAAGGGTGTCGATGAGCTTATTGACGAGCTTAAAAAGCTTTGCAGCGAGGGCGGCCATTTCTTTGAAGACGACGCGCTTACTGACCAGCCTGAAAAGGTTTTAGCCGCTGAAATGATAAGAGAAAAGATCTTGAGACTTACAGACAAGGAAATCCCTCACGGAACAGCGGTTGTAATCGAGCGAATGAGAACCAGAGAAGATTCTGATATCTTAGACATCGACGCGACCATCTACTGCGAGCATTCAACACACAAGGGCATCATCATCGGCAAGGGTGGTTCGATGCTCAAAAAAATCAGCACCTACGCTCGACAGGATATGGAGAAATTCTTTGACTGCAAGGTGAATCTGCAGACCTGGGTCAAGGTTAAGGAAGACTGGAGAAACCGCAAAGCGCTTCTCAATAATTTTGGCTTTAACCAGAAAGATTTTGATAACTAAGCGCCGAGTGTCCGAGCCTTTCGAATCTCAATGTGAGCGAGCTCTCGCGTTAAAAAATCAAGGAATAGTTTACTCCTTGATTTTAGTAAGAGAGCAAGGAACAGTAGAAATTCGAAAGAGATGCGAGGACAAACGAGGCGTGATATCGTCCTCACGGGCTGTACTCGATGCAAAGAAAATATTCTTTGCGTACTCGTTTCGCCGTTCGTCCTCTCCCCAAAATCTAAGATTTCGGGGCCCCCGAATTGCGTCCGAGCTCGTCTTCACAAAGCCATCTTGATTTTAGCAAGAGAGGTAAATAGGTTGTTATGATTTAGCAGAAAATTTTACCTTCTACAATTTTCCCACTATATCTGCCAAATGAAAAGGTATAATAATCCCACAGGGGTTATTCCCCGACTTTTTGGGAGGCAGATAAAATGAACGAAACTGATGCGTGGAATTCTTTTTTGATGAGCGGTAGTGTATTTGACTACCTGCACTACAAATCTATCCAAAACGCTAAGAAAGACCCAAGTTCCTTGGAGGATAAAGATGAAATTCAAGACAAACGGACTGATACTAAAAGAACAGACTTTACGTGAGCAGGATAAGTTAGTTACTGTGCTTACTCAGTCTCACGGGGTTATCCGTGCGTTTGTCAGACGTGCTAAGAATATCAAAAGCCCGAAGTGTGCATCCACCGGGCTTTTGTGTTATTCAGAGCTTTCTCTTTTTGAAAACAAGGGTACATACACTATCGACGAAGCAAAGAGCATCGAGATGTTTCTAGGACTGAGAAAAGATGTCAAGAATATGAGTTTAGCTCAGTATTTCTGCGAGCTTTGTCTAAACCTTTGCCCAAAAGAAATGGAAGCAGAAGAATACTTAAAACTTGTACTGAACGCTCTTTATCTTCTCTCACACAACAAAAAGGACCCGCTACTGATAAAAGCCTGTGTCGAAATGAGGCTACTCGGACTTAACGGCTATATGCCTGACCTTGTTATGTGTGATGACTGTTCGGTGTACGAAAAGGAAACGATGGTCTTCGTACCTAAAACAGGAAAGCTTTTCTGTAGCGATTGCGCTAAGAAAAACGGTGCAATCGGCATAGTCGCACCGATAAGCGTAATCACCGCGCTAAGACACACCTTCTACGCTGATACAAACAAACTTTTTTCATTTAGTTTAAGCGAAGAGTCGCTAAAACTTTTGAACTTTATTTGTGAGAGCTACTTAAGCTCGATAACTGAAAAAGATTTTCTTACACTACAATTTTTTAAAATGATGAGTGATTAATATGAACAGACATTTCAAAGCACTGGAACTAGATAAAATCCTCACTCTGCTCGCTAAGGAAACTACCATTCCCGACGCGTATGAACTCGCGCTGAAGATTGAACCGATGTACGGACTGTTTGAAGTTGAGGAAAGTTTGAAGCAGACTGATGATGCGTATATGCTCATTGGTCGATTCGGCGCACCTTCTTTTGGCGGAATGAGTAACATCGCAAACGCTTTAAGACGCGCTCAGGCAGGCGGTTGTCTGACTACTTTAGAGCTTCTTCGAATTGCTCAGGCTTTGCGAGTTATAAGAGGGATTAAGGAATGGAGAAGCAAGTCAGCAGGGATAGAAACCTCGCTTGACAACCATTTCGATAGTTTAAGTACTAATAAATTTTTGGAAGAAAAAATCAACACCTGTATCATAGGTGAGGAAGAATTATGCGACAACGCTTCTCCTACTCTTTATGATATTAGACGTAAAATCAGAGTGGCTCAATCAAAAGCCAGAGAGGTTTTAGACAAGATTATCCACTCTTCTACATACCAGAAATATCTTCAGGACGCAATCGTCACCCAGCGTGACGGCAGATACGTTGTACCTGTAAAGGCGGAATGTCGAGGAAACGTTGCGGGTTTGGTTCACGACACCTCTTCTTCAGGCTCTACTGTGTTTATCGAGCCGATGGGCGTTGTGCAGGCTAACAACGATATCCGCGTTTTAGAAAGCAAAGAGCAGGCGGAAATCGAGCGCATACTCTACGAGCTTTCAGCGTCCTGTGGTACTCACGCAGACGAAATAATCGAAAGCTACAACTTCGCAGTTGAACTGAACGTCATTTTCGCTAAAGCACAGCTTGGCTACAAAATGAAAGCCGTCAAACCTAAGATGAACGATAAAGGCGAGATAGATTTGAAAGAAGCACGTCACCCGCTTATTGACCCTAAAAAGGTTGTCCCGACTGACATCACTTTAGGCAAAACTTTTGACACGCTTGTTATCACAGGTCCGAACACAGGCGGTAAAACCGTATCTCTTAAAACAATCGGACTTCTGACTTTAATGGCGATGTGCGGACTGATGGTGCCGTGTGCAGAAAACAGTGAGCTTTCTACATTCAGACGAGTTTTAGTTGACATCGGCGATGAGCAGTCTATTGAGCAGTCGCTCTCGACTTTCTCCGCACACATGACTAACATCATCGGAATTTTAAAGCTTGCTAACCGCTCAACTCTCGCGCTCATCGATGAGCTTGGCGCAGGTACTGACCCTGTAGAGGGTGCGGCACTTGCTGTATCAATCCTTGAAAAGCTCAGAAGCAGAGGCGCAAAAATCGCCAGCACAACTCACTACGCTGAACTCAAAGAATACGCGCTGAAAACAGAAAAGGTCGAAAATGGCTGTTGCGAATTCGACGTAAAAACTCTTCGTCCTACCTACAAACTTTTAATCGGCGTACCCGGTAAAAGTAACGCATTCGCTATCTCAAAACGTCTTGGAATGGAAGACGATGTTGTCGACAGAGCAAGAGAGCTTGTATCAACTGAAAGCCGTCAGTTTGAGGACGTTGTTGAGACCTTGGAAGAAAGAAGACAAGACTTGGACGAGCTTTTAAAGAAAACCAAGGACGAGCTTAACAAAGCGAGAATTGATAGAGAAAACGCTAAAAAGGAACTTGAGCGCGCTAAACGTGACGCAGAGCGTGAAATCGAAAAGAGTAAACACGAAGCGTCCCTTTTACTCTCCAAAACAAAAGCTCAGGCTTACGCTCTGATTGACGAACTCGAAAAGGCTCAGAAAGCTAAGAATATGAGCGTCGAGGACAGAGCAAAGCTCAAGAAAAATATGCGTGATTTAGAGGACACAGCAGACCCGATTAAACGCACCCAGAACGGCTCGTACAAGCTTCCTCGTGAGCTTAAAGTCGGCGACAGCGTGCTGATTTTCGATATCGACAAAAAGGCGGAAGTGCTTGAACTTCCTGAAAAAGGTCAGGTACTCGTTCAGGCGGGTATCATCAAAACCAGAGTTCCACTTTCTAATCTCAGACTGTTAAACGACGAGAAAGTCACCGTCCCTAAACGTCCTGAGCGAAAAATCACAAAGAACGTATCCGCTCGCGCTGAAACCGAAATCGATTTACGCGGACAGACAGCGATTGAGGCTATCATCGCAGTTGACCAGGCAATCGACACAGCGATACTCACAAACACTCACAACCTAACCGTTATTCACGGCAAGGGTACGGGTGTACTGCGAGCTGAAATTCACCGCCACTTGAAAACTCACAAAGCGGTCAAGAAATTCAGACTTGGCACATTCGGCGAGGGCGAAGCAGGCGTCACAATCGTTGAATTAAAGTAAACACAAACATAAGAAAAAAGGTGGCAACCGTTATGGCTGTCACCTTTATTTTTTACTTATTCAATTGTATTTTGCCCATCAAGGAAGTTTATCCGACTCCCATTTTGTTGAATTGTTTTCAATGTATGTGTAATGTTCGATGTAGTCACTCTCACTTCGAATAATGTGGTCGATGAATAATTTT
>JAFTYK010000002.1 GCA_017464765.1 Ruminococcus sp. | reverse complement strand
TTACTTTGTTTCCTTGTGCAGAGTGTGTTTCTTGCAGAATCTGCAATACTTGTTCATCTCAAGCCTGTCAGGATCGTTCTTCTTGTTTTTCATTGTGTTGTAATTACGCTGTTTGCACTCAGTGCAGGCCAATGTGATTTTTACTCTCATTTAACGGCACCTCCCGGTATTTTCGGAATAATTTAGCCTCCCTCAAAAGGGCGCAAAAAAATAGACCCCTTTTTCGAGGTACTTAGAAGTATAACATAATAAAGTCAAGCCGTCAAGCGATTTTGAAACATTTTTGTAAAAAATCGGCACAACAACTTTTATGAGGTCATTGTGCCGATAAATACGCTTGAAATAACAGTTTCTTAGGATATTTTACCTATATTAAAGGCGTGTACCTGTGCTGGTCACTACTTTCTTCACCTTTTCAGGCTTAACTTTCTTGCCTTTGAACTTGAGAGCGTTCTTGTAAGCTTTAGCAAGTTCATCTGACATAAGCGGTGTAATGATATCCTTGTACTGGTCATCGATAGAATTCAGAATAACAATTGTAACAATAGCGCGAGTGTCAGGATCGCCGTTTGTATACTGAGCAGATAAAATGCCCATAAGCTTAGTAATATCAGCTTTAACGCCTAATTTAATCATAGCGTTAACCTTAGGCACAACCTTTTCTCTGCAGAAAGTAACCGCTCTGAAAGGATAGTAGGTATCCTCTTCCTCTTTAATCTCAACTTTGAGATCAGGGAAAAGTTTAACCAAACGCTTGTAAAGAAAAATCGGATCAGCGCTACCCTCTTCACTCTTCTTTTTCTTAGTCTGCTTAACTCGCTTGACATTAACAGGAGACGAAACCGCCTCTGCAAAATCGTTACCAATAGAAGAAGCTTCTTTCTCCGTATCAGTTTCAGGGTTGAACATCCATGTAGCCATAGTCTTCCACTCGTTGTCAGGACCGTCATCGGTCATAGCGCAAGAGCGCATCACCATGTGCATCTTATCAATGTAGTAGATAACAGAATAAGCAACGTTCTCGCCTGTGAAAAGTGCTACCATCTCGTTATCGTTTGTGTTATTAACTTTATTCTTTTTGTAGCCCTGAGCTTCAAGCACAGCGCTTACCTTATCACAAACTATATTAAATGCCTTTTTAATCATCAAAATCAGTCCTTTTAATCACTTTCATTCGATTATACATCGCATTCCACTCTTTGTCAAAGGTTTTAATACTTGAAAGGTGCTATCCTTTGTGTTATTATATATAAGTATATTTATGTCTTAATCTAATTTAAGAGGTTTTCTTTATGAATACTAACGCTATAGGAGTTTTCGACTCAGGACTGGGCGGCCTTTCAGCTGTAAAGCAGATGCTCAAGGCTATGCCTAATGAAAACATAATATACTTTGGCGACACAGGTCGAGTACCTTACGGCAATCGTAGCAAGGACACTATTCGAAAATACGCTATGCAGGACGCTAATTTTCTTTTAAAGAACAATGTTAAGATGGTAGTCGCTGCGTGCGGAACAGTCAGCTCCGTTGCTCCTGATTTAGAAGACGTACTCGGTGTGCCTTACACAGGAGTTGTGCTTCCGACCTGCTTCACTGCTCTTAGGGAAAGCAAAAACGGAAAAATCGGAGTTATCGGTACTACCGCTACAATCAACTCACATAGCTACAAAGAGAGAATCAATGAGAAAAATCCGTCGTTTCAGGTTTTCGAGCAGGATTGTCCGCTTTTCGTACCGCTTGTTGAAAACGGAATTATCGACAGAAACGATGAAATAGTCAAGCTCGTTGTCGAAAAATATATGAAAGACCTCAAGGTCGCAGGAGTTGACACCGTCATTTTAGGCTGCACGCACTACCCTATTTTAAAAGAAGCTATCGGGGATTTTATGGGAGAAAACGTGCTGCTGATTGATTCAGGAAAAGAAACCGCCCTCTACACTAAAAAAGTTTTAGAAGAGAAGGGACTAATAAACGAGAGAGCTAATAACGGCAACGCTCAGTTTTTTGTCAGCGACACACCTGACAATTTCGAAAAAATCGCTTCACTGTTTTTGTCAAAAGATATGAAAAACAAGGTAAGCCGAATTAACATCGAGGAATATTAAAATGCAAGACTCAAACAAATACATCATCACCGTCACAGGTATTCAGGAAGTCGAGGGTGAGAAAGATAAAATCGAGGTGACCGTCACAGGTGACTACGTCGAAAAGAACGGCCACAGATACATAAAGTACAAGGAATACGACGCTGAAGACCCTTCTATCTGTTTAGACACGGCGGTCAAAGTCGAAGAAAACAAAGTGTCAATAATCCGAATGGGAGACCACCCATCACGACTGATACTAGAAAAAGATGTTCGTCACCAGTGTCACTACAATACCGTTATGGGTGACATAATGATGGGTGTTTACACATCACAAATCGAGAACAACTTAACCGATAACGGCGGAGATTTAACAGCAAAATACGAACTCGACTTCTTCGCTGATTTAGTTTCAAAAAATGAATTTCACATAAACGTTAAAGCAAAAGAGGGATGAAAATGGCACACACATCAATAAACACAGAAAAAGCACTACGTACAGCGATTGAAAACGCTATTAAGAAGGCAATAGAAAACGGACAGCTGAATGATTCTCCTATCCCACAGTTTGTAATCGAAGAGCCTGCCGACAGAAGTCACGGCGATTTAGCTACAAACGCGGCTATGGTAGGTGCAAAGGCTTTTAGAATGCCACCATTCAAGATTGCACAAGCAATCACTGAAAACATCGATTTGTCTGGCACTTTAGTCGAAAGGTTTGAGATAGCAGGTCCGGGCTTTATCAATTTCTTCTTATCCAAACAATACTTCGCTGAGGTTGTAAAGGACGTCCTCACTGAAGGCGAAAACTACGGCAAGAGTGACTACGGTCAAAACAAAAAAGTTATGGTTGAGTTCGTTTCCGCTAACCCTACGGGACCTATGCATATGGGTAATGCTCGTGGCGGTGCGCTTGGTGACTGCTTAGCTGCAGTACTCGATAAAGCAGGCTTTGAAGTATGGCGTGAGTTCTACGTTAATGACGCAGGCAACCAGATTGAAAAATTTGCTTGCTCTCTCGAAGCAAGATACCTCCAGATTTTCGACCCTACAGTTGAATTTCCGGAAGATGGTTATCAGGGAGGCGACATCATCGACCACGCTAAAGCTTATGCCGACGAATTCGCTGATGCATTGGTAAATGTATCTTCACAGAAGCGCAAGAAAGTTTTAGTTGACTACGCACTTCCAAAGAACATCGACAAAATGCAAACTGACATGGCAAAATATCGAATCACATACGATAAATGGTTTTTCGAAAGCACTTTACACGAAGCAGGTGATGTTAAGCGTGTAGTTGACACCTTAACCGAGAAAGGCCTTACATACGAAAAGGAAGGCGCTATCTGGTATAAAAATAAAGAAGTATGCACAAAGAAGCTTTTAGCTCAGGGCAAAACTCAGGAATACATCGATAATCTCGAGCTTAAAGATGATGTACTTATCCGTCAAAACGGTAATCCTACATACTTCACAGCAGACATCGCTTATCATAAAAACAAGTTTGACCGTGGCTTTGAAACACTCATCGACGTATGGGGTGCTGACCACCACGGACACGTAATGCGTATGCAAAACGCTATGGACGCTATCGGCTGTAACGGCGAAAAGCTCGATGTTCTTCTTATGCAACTCGTAAAACTCGTTAAAAACGGCGAGGCTGTTAAGATGAGCAAGCGTACAGGTAAGGCTATCGGTCTTTCCGATTTACTTGACGAAGTTCCTGTAGACAGCGTTCGTTTCCTCTTCAACACAAGAGAAGCTAACACACAGATGGACTTCGATTTAGGTCTTGCTGTTACTCAGGATAACCAGAACCCTGTTTACTACGTCCAGTACGCTCACGCTAGAATCTGTTCAATCTTACGAGCTTTAGCAAACGATGGTGTAACTCCAAGAGAGTGTACCGACGATGAGCTTAAACTTCTCACCCAGTCTGAAGAGATAGAGCTTATCCACCACCTCGCTTCGTTTGAGTCACAGATAATAAGTTCTGCTTCTGACTACGACCCAACAAAAATCACTCGTTACGTTACAACACTCGCAACCCTTTTCCACAAGTTCTACAACGCATGCCGAGTAAAGGGTGAGGACGAGAGCTTAACTCAAGCAAGACTCAACCTTTGCATCTGCGTTAAGACAGTAATTAATAACGTTCTCTCAATGTTCTCTATCACCTGCCCTGAGCAGATGTAATTCATAAGACACACAAAAAGGACTAGCCGTTTCAAACCGCTAGTCCTTATTTTTATTCTCTTCTATTTTTCTAATACTTTGAAGTCTTAGTATTTCTCTTAAATCTTTAGTATACTTCGACCACTCACAGTTTTCTTTACCATAAACGAGGTTTTCATCATACTCCATTTCAATCCAAGTCGATAAATCCGCTTCGTTGTGCGAAATAACTGCCTCAAGATTATCGAGTGCTTTAAAAAGCTTTGCTTCTTCACTTTCGAGAGCAATCATTTCATCAAACAAAGCTTTAAGCTCCAAAGCTGTATCACTCGGCAATTTCGACAGTAAAAACTCAATTGCATGCAGTTCTTCTTTTTCGTTTTCCTCACTCTTATAAAATGACGGAATGTCGCCTGTAACAGCCTCACCGAAATCGTGGATAAGACACATTTTAATAACCTTGTCTATATCAAGCGACGGATATTCGTCTTTACAAAGCATCGCCATAGTGGCAAGTCTCCAAGAATGTTCAGCAACCGACTCGTGTCTACCACTCGACGTCCACGAATGTCGCGTATTACACTTGAGCTTTTCTATCAAACCTAAAAATTCAATAAATTTATACTGATCCATATTAATCTATATAGTTGACTATCCTGAGCCAAAACCTACGGTTTCGCCACCTTCCTCATCAGATGAAGGCTTTTGTGTTCATAATATCTAAAACTTATTTCTTCTGAGCATTATGAGAACGCCGATGAGGGAAACTACTACGCATGCGATTGCTATATAGCTACTTATCTGACCGAAGGTTTCTGCGTCGATAAGTAGAGAAACAGCCATCAACACAATACACACCAAAAGCAGAACACTTAGCAATATCAACTTTTTAAGCATTTTAGACATCTTTGTTCCCCCTATCATAAATACTGTCAGAAATTTTTGCGAAGTCTTCGAGTTTTAGCTGTTCAGCTCGAGCATTTGGCATCACGCCACTCTCACTTAAAGCTTTCTCAACCTCAGCTTTAGGAAGTCCCATAGCGCTGGAGATTGAATTAAGCACCGTTTTTCTACGTTGAGAAAAAGCACCTTTCACTACTCTGAAGAACATTTTTTCACTTTTGCACTCAACCCTTGTTTTTCCGCCCAAATCAAGTCTGATAACGGCCGAATCAACCTTAGGCGCAGGCATAAACGAACCTGAGCTTACATGAAACAAGAGCTTAGGCTCACTATAGTAGTTAACCGCTACCGTGATAGCCGAGCTATCCCTTGTGCCAACTTCAGCACAAAGTCTGAGTGCCGCCTCTTTCTGCACCATAACAGTGATCGCCTCAATCGGCAATTTATCTTCAAGAAGCTTCATAATAACCGGCGAGGTGATGTAGTATGGCAAATTCGCACACACAACAACTCTCATACCCTTGAATTCTTCTTCAATAAGCTTATGCAAATCTATTTTAAGTATATCTTCATTGATAACCTTAAAATTATCATGCTCTGCCATTGTTTCAGCCAAAACAGGCATCAATCGTTTATCAAGCTCAATGCTAACAACCTTATCGGCACGTTTGCACAGCTCGTGAGTAAGCACACCGAAACCAGGACCGACTTCGATAACACCAACACCCTTTCCTGCTCCACAAAACTCAGCCATTCTCGGACACACCGACGGATTTATAAGAAAATTCTGTCCAAGCGCTTTCGAAAATGTAAAGCCGTGGCGACTGAGCAAATCTTTAATTGTCAGAATATTAGTTAAATTATCCATTATTCCTTAACCCCTTAGGGTACTTATTCTTCAGATTTCCGCTACTAGCTTTTCCAAAACCAAGCGGAATATTTTCTACACATACTAGTGTATAGCCCTTTAAAGAGGAATCAACTTTTATCTCTTCCCCATGTAAAAATTTATACAATCTTTCGTCCTTAATGTCAAGATTTATTACATTTTTCGCGCTATTTTCACTACACGAAGTGAATGCGTTGTGAGTAGGCTCAAAACGTTTCCCTAAATCCTGTAACACCTCGACACCCATCTTGATAACGCACAGTTTCTTCAAATCGAGATTGTATGATAAAAGCTTTTCAAGTTCGTCAGTAAGCGCGTAAATCTTATCCCCAACGCTGTAAAGATTTCTATACTCATTCTCATCAAAAACTGCGTTCAAAAATTCGCAAGCTGACTTATCCGCTTTTTGCATAGCGGGTTTTATTACGCGTTTTTTGTTCTTCTTTTTATCCTCCGTTATAGGACGTTCATTTTCAGGAGCATAGTTTTTCCTGAATTTCGCTGCAAAATGTCCTTCGCCACCATTCATAGGGAAAATACGTCTAGCGTATTTTAAAGTGCTGACGCCGAAATTCTCCCCGCTGTCTATAAGCTCGAATTCAGGATTCTCCTTTAAAAACTTTTCAACCACATCCTCGTTTTCTTCAACTGAATAAGTGCAGGTTGAATATACAAGCTCACCGCCTGCTTTTAAAGCTACCTTTGCGCTGTTAAGAATGTGTAGCTGACGAGTTGCACACGAAAGGACGTGTTCCTTAGACCACTCAGCTCTAGCACCCTCGTCTTTTCGAAACATTCCCTCACCCGAACACGGAGCATCAACTAAAATTTTATCAAAAAAGCCTTCTAAAGCAGGACATAAATTCTCAGGAGAGTTAGAAGACACTACTGCGTTTTTAACACCACAGCGTTCTAAATTAGAAAGCAAAATAGAGGCTCTGTTTCTTACTATCTCATTACTCCACAAAAGTCCCGTTCCGTTTAGAGCTTGAGCTATCTGCGTGGTTTTCGAACCGGGTGCCGCACACAAATCAAGCACTTTATCTCCCTCTTTAACCGAGAGCATAGTAACCGCCGACATAGCCGATGGTTCCTGCATATAAATAGCTCCTGCGTGGTGAAGCGGATGCGAACCGATATGTTCAACATCGTTACCTATATAATATCCACTATCGCAAAAAGGAGTCTTACTAAGCTTAAAACCCAGCAACTCTTCAATATTCTCTTTTTGAGCTTTCAGCGTATTCACTCGAAGACCTCTATACGCAGGCTCGTCCATACACTTTACAAATGCCTCGTAATCGTCTTTTAGCAAATCTTTCATTTTAAATAAAAATTCATCCATAAGAATAATCCTTTTTTTCTCTGCGGATACTAGTTCTAAAGGAGGTGTCCTAAATGAATAACAACCAGAACAACAACTATAACAACCAGAACAATAACCAGAACAGAAACCAGAATAACAACCAGTCAAATAATCAGAACAGAAATCAGTCTAACAATCAGAACAAGAATCAGAACAATAACCAGAACAGAAATCAGTCTAACAATCAGTCTAGATAAGTTATGCAGTCCCAAAATAGGGACTGCATACATAAGCTACATATATTAGATTAATAACCGAGCTTTTCGCCCACGATGATAACCTTGATTCTCTCTTTGTGACGCTGCTGAGCGCAAACAACATAGTTACAGCAGATTCTGCCGTCACCTCTACAGCCGTCACACATAAATGAGCCATCTCTTCCGCAGGACAGACACTCACCCGCAGTTTCGCAGTAAGCTCCTGTGTGAAGACGCTTTGTGTTAGGAGGAGCGGCTTTAGTCTTTACTCTATAAACCGCCTCGTCAAAATTCTTTACGATTTTATTAAAACCGCAGACAACAATTACGCTCTTAGGACCGTAAAGAATAGCTGAAACACGGTTAGAATTACCGTCAACATTATAAAGCTCACCAAATTCAGTAACAGCGTTAGAACTTGTGAGATAAACGTCAGCAAAATAAGCTTCACGCATAAGCTCCTCAGCTTCTTCCTGTGACTGAGCCGCACTACGGTCAACATAGTTGTAGTTGCCTGATTTTACAGCATCGATGACACCTATTTCTTTCAATGTTTCAGAACCACCATTAGTAACAGTGTCGCCCTCATTTATGAGTGAAAGAACCTTGTCGAGTGCCTCTTCTTTAGTTTCACAATAGAAGCCCATCATATTATTTTTCTTAAGACTAGCGATAGTCTTTTCTATTCTTTTAATATCAGGTGTTTTCATAGTATCCCCCAAATATACAATATACAACCTATTATACATAAATTGCCGTATATTTCAAGCACTTATTAAAGGTATGTACTCCTTTATTCAAACATTCGGGTCGACAAACGGTACATTGAAATATTCCGCTATACTTTTTGAGAAACTCCTCGCGATGTTATTAATGTTCTCACGTATAAAATTTGCATCTTGCACATTGTCGTGATACGCTACCTCAGCAAGCACCGAAGGAGCCGAGGTTCTTCTTGTCTCGGCGAGCGTTGTTGTTCCCAGAGTTTTGATTTTTTCATCAATGGGATAAACGTCTTTATAATTCTCTTTTAGAATTTCAGCGAAACGTTCACCATTATTACTCGTCGGATAATAGTAGAACTCAACTCCTCTTACCTCACCAGAGTTTGCTTCTCCCGCAGCATTAGAATGTATCGCAAAATGCAAATCAGAGCCACTCGCATTTGACTGCGCTATCGCCTGGGACAAAGTCTGAGACGGGTCGTTTCTCTCAAAATCAATTCCCGATGCCCTAAGATACGGTTCCATCGCATCAGCCACCAAATTCATATAATATTCCTCATTACCACCACCGACATAGGGATTAAATTCCTGTAGTGACGGACTCAAAAAAACTTTCGGCATATTATCCTCCAAATTGTATTGTGTAAACGCGATTAGTAAATATTCGCTCTTTTACCAATAGATTATACGAAGAAAATTTCTAAAATATTCCAAAAAACACTTTACAAATAATTTGATATATGCTATAGTAATGACAGAAAACAGGAATGATTACTGTTTTTTAGGAGGTGACCCTTATGAAAGGTCACAATTATAGTTCAAAAAGAGAAGCTATTTTCAAAACGATAGCGAGTACTAAATCCCACCCGAGCGCAAAATGGGTCTACGAACAGCTCAAAGACGAGATTCCGAATCTTAGTTTAGGCACGGTTTACCGAAACATCGCCCTATTCAAAGAACAAGGCAAGGTGATTTCGGTGGCTAGCGTAAACGGTGAAGAACGAATCGACGCTGATATCTCTGACCATGCGCACTTTGTTTGCGAAAACTGCGGTTGTGTGTATGATTTATTCAGCAGTGAGCTATCCCCTCTTGAAAAAGAGCTTACTCGAAACAGTTTCGAGATAACGAGAAAAAACGTTGTTTTTCACGGAATCTGTAAAAACTGTAAACTAAACTGATTTTAATTAATTTTGGAGGTTTTTTATTATGAAATGGGTTTGTCCTGTATGTGGTTATGTTCACGAAGGAGATGTAGCTCCTGAGGTTTGTCCGGTATGTAAGGTTCCTGGCGAGAAATTCAATAAAATGGCTGAAGACACTGGCTTTGCTTGTGAGCATGTTGTAGGTATCGCAAAAGACGCTCCTGAAGATATCATCATGGATTTACGCGCTAACTTCGAGGGTGAATGTTCTGAAGTTGGTATGTACCTTGCTATGTCAAGAGTTGCTCACAGAGAGGGCTATCCTGAAATCGGTCTTTACTGGGAGAAGGCAGCTCTTGAAGAAGCTGAACATGCTGCAAAGTTTGCTGAGCTTTTAGGCGAAGTTGTAACAGACTCAACAAAGAAGAACTTAGAACTTAGAGTAGATGCTGAAACAGGCGCTTGTGCAGGTAAGCTTGACCTCGCTACAAGAGCAAAAGCTTTAGGCCTTGATGCTATCCATGACACAGTTCACGAGATGGCTAAGGACGAAGCTAGACACGGCGCTGGCTTCAAGGGTCTCCTCAAGAGATATTTCGGCTAATAGTCAAAGCAGGAGGGAAACTTCCTGCTTTTTATTTTTCACCTAATATTATTCTTAACAGCAATCCCGACTGAATTATCGGGGTTGTTTTTTGTGTTGCTGATGATATAATGTACTTATAAAATTTAGGAGTGATATTATGTTAGAAAAAGGAATCAAAAACAGTTTAACTATAAAAGTAACCGAGGATAAAACCGCTAAAGTTATGGGTTCTGGTATTTTAGATGTTTTCGCAACACCGTCTATGGTAGCTTTAATGGAACAGACCGCGGCAGAAAGTGTACAACCATTACTCGATGAAGGTGTTACAAGTGTTGGCACAAAAATCAATGTTGAGCATCTAGCCGCTGACCCTGTCGGAATTGAAGTCACATGCGAAAGCACACTAACTGAGATTGATAACAGAAAGCTGTGTTTTGACATTGTAGTTTTTGACAATCACGGCGTAGTCGGCAAAGCCTACCACGAACGCTTTCTCATCAAATCTGAAAGCTTTATGAACAAAACAAACGCAAAAATATAATGCAAAACAAACTACCTAAACGCAAACCTACGCGCCTGAAAAATTATGATTAAGTAGTGCAGGTGTATATTTTATAACAATCTGCACTAAAGACATGAAAGCGTTATTAAGTGATATTGGTAACAAAAGAAATAGGCGAACCTATTTTTCAACGCTCTTTCTTCGACCACATTATCCGTGACGAATACGACTATCTAAAGCACCTGAAATACATCGATAACAACCCCAAAAAATGGCACAAAGATGAATACTATTAGCAGTAAAAAAGCGATGCAGAATTTCCTGCATCGCTTTATTTTTTCGTTTTATTCTCACGCATTATTCAATTGACTTTAAGCTTTCGACCATATTAATAGCCTTTATTTTAAAGAACATAATAAAATTCACAACGAGGCTGAATACTCCCGTAAGCACAGCCGCTAAAACAAAGCTTATCGCGTGGATACTTTTACCGAACATAACTGTGTCCATCTCGATAGTTTTTACAACAAAATCCCACAGCCATATTCCTAAAATCAGACCGAACAGTATGCCGATGATTGTCAGAATGATGTTCTCTCTATAAACAAATGCTGACGTTTCCTTGTGGTAAAAACCTAAAACTTTAATTGTTGCAATCTCACGGTTACGTTCAGCAAGGTTGATGTTAGTCAGATTATACAGCACGACAATCGCCAATGCACCCGCGCTGATAATCATAACAAGTACAACCATATTCATAGAGCCTATCATATCCTTGAAATCCTTGATGATAGTAGATGTAAACGAAATCGCTGTGACGTCCTCTCTTTTTAAGTAATCGCTTCCGAGTTCCTTTTCAACGTCAACGTTCAAATCATCAGCTTCAGCATAAACCGTACTGTACAGTGGTTTCTCGCCATACACATTCTCGTAAGCTTCCTCGCTCATATATACATAGTTGTAAACATAGTTTTCAGTAATACCAAGAACCGTGGTTTCTTTCTTTTCTTCACCGATATATACCGTGTCGCCAACCTTTAGCGAAAGCATTTTAGCAAGCTTTTCGGTGATAACGGCACCCGTATTAGAAAGCGAGAGTTCTTCTTTAGTCACTCTGTTTCTAAGAGTGATAAGTTTCTCGAAATCTTCAGGATTCTGAGCAACACTCAAGTACACATCACTGTTTACACTTTCCTTATCAGATGACACAGAGATTGATTTTTGCGAAACCAGAGCGCTAGAGACGAATCTATCGTCGTTATCTATAGCTTTTAAAAGCTCTCCCATCTCACCTGCCGGTTTTTCCTTATCGGTTACGATAATAGTGTTGTACTTGCACAGTTCTTTAAACTGTATATCACAAACGTCATTTATAGAATTGTAAAGTCCGAAAGCAGTCAGCATGAGTGCTGTACAACCCGCAATTCCAATAGCCGTCATAAATAATCTTGACTTATATCTGAAGAGATTTCTGAAGGTCACCTTTGAAGAGAAATTGAAGCGATTCCAAAGCGGAGTTATACGCTCCATAAGAATTCGTTTTCCTGCCTTTGGAGTTTTCGGACGCATCAGACTTGCAGGCTTGTGCAGAAGATTTTTATAGCACACGAAAAGTGTCACCAAAGCACAACATGCAAATGCCGCTAGTAAAGCCAGCACAAGACTCATTTTATCAACAACGATGTCGATGCTGTCCTCCATATTATAAAGCATACTATAAGCGTTATAAATAACCCTAGGCAGAGTCGGTATACAGCTTACGCATCCTAAAACGCAACCCAAGAAAGCCGCCGAGCAAGCGTAGAAAACAAACTTGAAAGTGATACTGCGATCAGAATATCCAAGAGCTTTAAATGTACCTATTTCAGTACGTTTTTCTTCAACCAGACGAGTCATCGTTGTAAGACAAACAAGCATCGCAACAAGCAGGAAGAACATCGGGAAAACAGATGCTACAGCGTCCACCCTACCTGTGTTATCAACAAAACCCGAGTATCCGGGATTGTCATCACGGTTAAAAATCATCCACTTTATCTCGCCGAGGTCATCAAGCTCTTTTTGCGCGTCTGAAAGCTCTTTCTCGGCTTTAGAAAACTCTTCCTCGGCTTCTTTTTTGCCTTTCTCATACTTTTTCTTTGCATCTTCGAGTTGCTTTTTACCATCAGCTTTAGCATCAAGTAACTCAGCACGTGAATTTCCTAAAGTAGCACTTGCAGTATTAAGTTTTTCTTCAGCTTCATCAAGCTGTGCCAAAGCCAACTCCAAAGCAGCCAAACCTTCCTGCTCTTTTGCATTAAGTTCAGCATAACCTTTGTCAAGTTCCTCTTTGACAGGTAAAAGCTTTTCCTCTGAAAGCGCAATCGTGTCTGAAAGCTTTGTAATATTTTCATCAAGCTGAGCAATCCCCGCAAGCGCCATATCAAACGCTTGGTCATACGCACCATAGAAAACTGATGAAAGATAAGCCTTAGCTTCATTCAACACAGCTACAGCATTTTCAGTAGTAATGCTAACAGCGTAAGCATTCAGTGTATCTAAAACTTCCTGCGATGTCCCCTGTGGCAAGGTGGAAATAATACCGTTAATCGTGACAGTCGCCGCAGTTACCTTTTCTGCTTCAAGCTGAGATTTTGTAGTCTTAAGATTATCGATTTGTGCATAAGCACTCTCAAACTGCGCATAACCTTCATCGAGCTTTTCTTTAGCGGAGTTTATTTCATCGTTGAATACCGCAACTGACTTTTCATACTCGCTTTTACCAGCACTTAGCTCTTCTCTGCCCTTTTGAATTTCAGCCTGCGCCGAATCTATCTGAGCCTGAGCCGTACTTATCTCGGATTCGTATTCTTTTTCGCCTTTTTCTATTTCAGCTTTAGCATCAGCGAGTTCTTTCTCAACTTTGGCTTTTTCCTCTTCAAGCTCTTTTTTGCCATCGTCAATCTTCTTTTGAGCTTCGTCGATATTTTCACCTGTAAAAGCCTCAACTCTTACATCAGCTGTTAACTCAAGATTATCAGTAACATCATCAATCAGCTTCTCATATTCCTCACTAAACGGAGAAACTGCCTTTTTTGAAGTATCCAAAGTAGCGTACATTACCGTATATCTCTCAAGCTCAAAGTTACTTTCCGCGATGTAAGCAAACTCATCAATTTTACCATTGCCGACAGTAGTAGTACCACGCTCAATGGATATGTACATCGGAGATTTTACAATGCCGACCACTTCATACTCAAGTGTAGAGAGCTGACCTTTAATGTCAGTGTCGCCGACCTTCTCATCAATAGTGAGCTTATCGCCGATTTTATATTTCGAGAAATCGTTGCACTCAATCGCAATTTCGCCGTCTTTTGTCGGCATTCTTCCCTCAATAACAAGGGTATCGTTAATTATGTCACTGTCAGCGTATTTTGAGGGCGCACCCAGAAGACGAATTGTTTTTCCTGTATCCCCTGAAGTTGTCGACACATCTAAAAAATACGATGGTGAAACATCATTGATACCACTTGTATTTTCAACAGCTTTTACGTCATCTTCATCAAAGCCTACAGTTGAAATAAGTCGGAAATCCATCAGATTAGTTTCTTCATAGTAGTCAATCGCCATTTGCTCCATTGACGGAGCGGTTGATTTCACTCCAACAAAGAATCCAACTCCCAAAGCTACAATCATCATAATGGAAATGAATCTAGCTTTTGTGTTTTTTATTTCACGGAAAGTGTTTTTAAACAACGCTTTCTTCATCGATACCCCTCCTTTCGCAAAATATAAGTAACTTTACCATTCTATATCATCAACATTCATTGGGTTTTCGTTAATTCTGTTTTCAATCACCTTACCGGATTTCATACGAATAACGCGGTCAGCCATTGGTGTGATAGCTTGATTGTGTGTGATTAAAACAACCGTCATTTTCTCTTCTCTGCAAGTGTTCTGCAAAAGCTTGAGTATAGCCTTGCCTGTGTTATAGTCAAGCGCACCTGTAGGCTCGTCACAAAGCAAAAGCTTCGGTCTTTTAGCAAGCGCTCGAGCTATTGAAACACGCTGTTGCTCTCCGCCTGAAAGCTGTGCTGGAAAATTATCCTTGCGTTCAATAAGTCCGACGCTCTCAAGAGCAGTTTCGCAGTCAAGCGGATTTTTACTAATCTGTGTTGCAAGCTCGACATTTTCTTTTGCGGTAAGGTTCGGAATAAGGTTATAAAACTGAAACACAAAACCGATGTCAAACCTACGATAGTCAATCAGACTTTTGTCGTTAAGTTTAGTGATGTTTTTGTTATCGACAAACACCTCGCCTTTTGTAGCGCTGTCCATACCGCCCAAAATATTAAGCACAGTGGTTTTACCCGCTCCCGACGAACCTACAACAACCGCAAATTCGCCTTCTTCAATGTTAAAAGAAATGCCATCAACCGCGTTGATTGTAACCTCGCCCATTTTGTACTGCTTATATACATTTTTGAACTCTACCAAACTCATAAAATCACCTTAGATAGAAATATTCTGAAAATTCAATATGTATAATATCACATTGAAATCATGTTTTCAACCAACAAAAGTCCCATATTCGACGAATTTTCAAACTGTTAATAAATACAAAGAAGGCTCGGGATATCCCGAGCCTTCCCTAAAGCCGAAGCTTTAAATATTCAGATTACTTTAAGTATGTCTGACCTGTAGGACCTACAGCACCTGTGATGCCTGTAAATCCGTTAGCACAACATACGTAAACTCTCATATTACCCTTACCAACACTGTCAGTAGTAAGTGTACCGTTTGTTACATTCACAACTTTACCTGTAACAGCATCGATGTACTTGCCGTTAGGAATGTTCTTGAATGTAGCAGAACCTGAAAGTGAAACAAGTGCGAGAGAATCAACATTTGAATCTGTGTATCTTCTGATGTAAGCCATATTACCTGAAACGTAGTTGCTACTTACTGAGTACTGACCCTTCTGTAAAGCAGGAACAGCACGACGAATAGCGTTAAGTTTCTGGATATGCTTAGCAAGTGGGTAGTTAAGAGTATCTGCAACTTCGCCTGTAGCTGTGTACTCACTGAAGTCAGTAGCAGTAACAGTACCTTCGAGGTGGTCACCAAAGTAAGCTCTACCTGAGTTTTCGAGAGGACGGTTAGGACCTTCATCGATACGAATACCCTTCTTGAACTCTACTTCACTACCATAGTAGAGACATGGGATACCACGGAATGTGAACATAAGGTTGAGGTTTTCAGCCCATGTCTGAGTACCGCCTGCAAATCTGTTGTACTGACCCTGGTCAGGAGCGTAGTCGTGAGAATCAACGTATGTTACGTTCCAAGTAGAGTCGTGGTAGTACTTATCAGAAGCCTTACCAACACCGAATGCGCCCTGTGCTGAGTCGAAGCACCAGTGCATCTGGAAGTCGATAGCGCCCATACCTGAACTCTTTGAATAGTCAGGTGTGTGGTATGTGATACCATTTAAGAAAGCGTTGTCTGATGTAGGCTGGCTGTTAATGTTATCATACTGCTTGTAGTGATCAAATGTGAGGTTCATGTTCTCATTGATCTGTTCAGGAGTAGCGTTAACATTCATATTCCAGCTGTTCTTGTAAGAAGCATCGCTCTCGTCCCATGTGTAGAACTGTACTGATTCACAAGCGTGATCACGATACCATACCTGTGAGTAACGGCAGCAGATTTCACCGAACATATAGAAGTGGTCGTTGCCTGCATCTTTAGCAGCGGCGTTCATCTGGTCGTTGTACATCATATTCAGAGAAAGTCTTGAAATATGTCTTACTGTATCAACACGGAATCCGTCAACACCCATATCAAGGTAGTTGGAATAAGCGTCAACGATGTACTTAGCAACAGCAGGGTTTTCTGTGTTAAGGTCTACACAGTCGCCTGCAATCTGGCAGTACTTACAGGTCCAGTCGTCCCAGTTAAGGCTCTGGAAGTAACCTGTGTGGTAGTAATTCTTAGGGTTGCAAACAGCATCGGTTGAAACCTTAGCCATACCGTAGTCAGTAGCAGCAGGATGTGAACCTGTTGAGTTGTTACCGCCAGCGGCTGAAGAAGTGTTCTTCATAAGGTTAAGTCTTGAATCGTACTGCTGCTGTGGTTTTAGAGCGTAGTACTCTTCAGCTGTGCTTATACCGTTATAGTCAAGAAGCTCTTTTGTAGGAACCATACACTTCTCGATATCAGCAAGATCCTGATAGTTGTCATACTCTTTAGTAAAGAGCGGAGCAAGGAATGCTTCACCGAAGTTACCTGTATGCTGCCATACAACGTCCTGAATAATCTTGATACCCTTAGCGTGAGCATCTTCGATAAAGTCTTCGTATGTATAATTCTGTGATTCGTATCTTACGTCAACGGTTGAGAAGTCCATAGCGTGATAGCCGTGGTAGTCATAGCCTGACGCATTTGTTACAACAGGAGTAATCCAGATAGCAGAGAAACCAAGCGCCTTGATGTAATCAAGCTTATCAGCAAGACCCTTGAAGTCACCTCGCCATGCAGGGTCAGAGTCAGGGTTGTTAGCCTGTTTATCGTCCCAGCAGTGAACGTTGTTGCCTGTGTCGCCATCGTAGAAACGAGTTGTAATTACGAAGTAGATTGTATCTTCTCTTAAATCAGAGTACTTATAATCTGAAGGGATATCAGGGTTCTTATCTCTCCATTTACCATTTTTGTACCACCACTCACCTGTTGTACGGGAAGTTTCTTCTGAAAGCTGTCCCTCGAGTGTGTCAGTACCATCAGTGAAAAGAAGGTTGACTTTAGTTGATGAAGGGAAAGTATATGTATACCAGTTGCCACCAACCATATCAGCTTCTTTAGTCATCTTTTTGCCGGGATAATCGGTCTCAAGATCCTTAGGAAGAGCGTTCCAGTAGTAAACGTAAGGAACACATTCCTCAGATTTAACGTGGATTGTAACACCTGTATCTGCTGAAGTATCACTAATTTCTGTCTTAACAGCTGTAGCAGAGATAACAGCAATTGACACAACAAGCATTATAGCGAGTACAATCGCACAAATTCTTTTAATTGTATTCATTATGTGTTACCTCCTCTTAGTTTATGTTAGCAAGCTTCTGCTGAACGCGAGTAGCGTCTGTTACAGAAACGATGCCATCCTTATCATAGTCAGCATTTACAAGGTTAATGTCTGCGTCTGTGATAAGATAAGCCTGATGCTTCTGGATACATGTAGCGTCGAAAATTTCGAGAGCGCCGTTGTTATCAGCATCACCTAAAATACCTGATGGGTTAGGATTTGTTGGCTTTTGTGTAGGTGTAGTAGGAACAATTGGATTGTCAGGATCCTCAACACTGTTGTATGTGTAAGTACGCTCAACGATATCGTTGTAAGCGTTCTGTACAGATACTGTAATTGTAAACTGACCCATAGCTTTTGGTGTGTAGTTGTAGTAAGCTTTCTTTGTGTAGAAAGGAACGTTAAGCACCTTACCGCTTGAGTCTTTTACTGTGTACTTGTAGAACAGAAGATTTGTTCCGATTTTTCCGCCACCTGCTGTAACTGCTAAGTTCATCTGTTCACCGATTTTAACCTGTGAAGAACCAGGAGTTACCTTTTTGATAACAGGCTTTGAAAGAACAGTATCGTCCTCGATTACGTAAGTAGCAGTTCTCTGATTCTCGTTACCCTTAGCGTCTTTGAAGTCATAGGTAATTGTGTATGTACCAACAGCGCTAGGAGTCCACTTAACAGAATTAACTGCTGAATAATCGCTTAAAACAGTAGTTTTACTTCCGTTTGTAACGGAGAACTTGTAAGATACAGCACCTTCTGTGCTCGTAGCTTCAGCAGAAAGGAGAATTTCTGTGTCCTTGTACTGTGGAGATTTCAAATCAGTTGAAACACTCTTTACAGTAATAGCAGAAGTGTCATAAACGTCCCATTTGCTTGTAGCGTAATCATAAATATAACCGTTACCAGGGAACGTAAGGTTGCCTGTCTGTATACCACTACCGTTGTTGAAGATAATCATATTCCAGCTACCTTTTACTTCGTACTGCCAGATATCTTCACCGATATTAGTCATAGCTTCACCCGGCCAAGTCTTGTTGTTACCTGTACCGTCAGTCCACATGTAAGCATTAACGCTTGACCAATCATCAGTGTTCTTGAAGAACACGATTTTTGATTCTACAGGGGTAGTTGGCTTTGGAGCCTGTGTTTCCTGTGTTTCAGAAGACGGATCAGTTGGTGTAGGCTCTGCGTACTTCTCCCAAGTATTCTTGGAATAGTCATACAAGTAGCCGTCCTGTCCTAAATCAAGGTCAGCAGTCTTCTTGCTGTCGCTACCGTTATTAAAGATGATCATATTATAATCACCGTTAACGGTATACTTGTAGATATTGTCCTCGTGAAGTGTCATAGCTTCGCCCGGCCATGATTTAACACTTGTTTGAGTGCCTTTTACCCAAACATAAGCACTTACGTTACTCCAGTTTTCAGTGTTTTTGAAATAAACTGTTGTAGTAGCGCCTGTCTGAGCAACATCACTCTCAGCAGCGTAAGCAACAAACACAACGCTGAAAGCCATGAGCATAGTCAGAAGAAGACAAATCACACTCTTGAGGTGTTTTTTGTTTCCCATAAGTTTTTACCTCCTTTATGGTCATAATTTTTCACACATATATTGTAATAAAAATATACAAAAATTTCAATTTGCAAATATGATGAATTTAGACTAATTATTTTGTACACTATGTCAATGTGTTTTCTAAAACAGAGAATACCGTATAAACATTTATTAGCTATGGCGATTTTTTGTCTTCGCTTAGGTATACTAAACAAAAATGACGGCTACTGTTACAGCAACCGTCACAAAAGAATTACTTAATTTTATCCCAGTAGGCTTTATACGCCTGTTCAACTTTGTTATCGCCGTACTCGTAATACTTAACATTTTTAAGAGCATCAGGCAGATATTGTTGATATGTATAATGGTTAGGAAAATCGTGTGGGTAAAGATAATGTTGACCTTTGTTCTGATTATCCTCTCCATCGTAGTGCATATTCTGAAGCTGACGCGGGATAGGTCCGCCCTTTCCACTTTGAACATCAGCCATAGCGGCATTAATAGCATCGTGACCCGAATTAGACTTTGGTGCCAATGCCACCATAATCACAGCATCAGCAAGCGGTAGTCTGGCTTCAGGAAGACCGACCTGAAGCGCTATATCAACGCAAGACTTTACGATAGGCATAATCTGCGGATAAGCAAGACCTACGTCCTCGCACGCGCAAACTAAAAGTCGTCTGCACGCACTCATAAGGTCGCCTGCATCTAAGAGTCGCGCGAGGTAGTGAAGCGACGCATCAACGTCTGAGCCACGCATACTTTTCTGGTACGCTGAAACGATATCGTAATGCTCATCGCCATCTCTGTCATATCTGTTAGCACTTTTCTGAGTAAGCTCTGTGACAGCCTCATCGGATACAACAAGCTTGTCGCCGAATATATCAGCAGAAAGCACGGAAAGCTCCACAGCGTTAAGCGATTTTCTCACATCTCCGCCACACGCAAAGGAAATATGCTCAACCGCTTTATCGGAAACTTCAATCTCCTTTTGCATTTCATCGCTTAAGATTCTGTAAGCTCGCCTTACCGCCTTTTCGACCTCAGTTTTTTCAACCGACTTGAACTCAAAAACCGTACTACGCGACAAAATTGCATTGTAAACGTAAAAATACGGGTTCTCTGTAGTGGAAGCTACAAGCGTAATTTTACCGTTTTCGATGTATTCGAGCAGAGTTTGCTGTTGCTTTTTGTTGAGATACTGAATCTCATCTAAATAAAGCAGAATTCCGTTTATCCCCTCGAATGTATCTAAAGAAGCGAAAATCTCCTTGATATCAGCAGTGGAGGCTGTAGTGCCGTTGAGCTTTTTGAAAGTTCGGTTAGTGGACTTAGCGATATACGAAGCGAGCGTAGTCTTGCCGACACCACTTGGTCCGTAGAATATTAAGTTTGGGATTTTACCGCTTTCGATAATTCTTCTTAGCGGTTTATTCTCGCCGATTAAGTGCTTTTGACCTACAATATCGTCGAGCGACTGCGGACGCAGTCTGTCAGCAAGCGGAGATGACATAAGAACTCTCCTTACACATCGCTAAAATTATATTTCTAATTCAGAATTATTCGTAAAGTGGGTACTTAGCACAAAGCTCAGTAACCATAGCTCTAACCTTATCAGCATTAGCATCAAAGTCTTTGATAACAAGAGAGATACACTCAGCGATAACGTCCATATCATCCTCTTTGAATCCTCTTGTTGTAGCAGCAGCTGTACCGATTCTGACACCTGAAGTTACGAATGGGCTGAGTGGCTCCTGAGGAATAGTGTTCTTGTTAAGTGTAATGTAGCACTCGTCAAGTTTTGCTTCGAGTTCTTTACCTGTGATGCCCTCGTTTCTCAAATCCATGAGCATAACGTGGTTATCTGTACCACCACTGATGAGAGTATGACCGCGCTTGATAAGACCGTCAGCGAGAGCCTTACAGTTCTTAACAATCTGCTCACCGTAAGCTTTGAACTCAGGCTTTAATGCTTCACCGAAACATACAGCCTTAGCAGCGATGATGTGCATAAGCGGGCCACCCTGTGTACCAGGGAAAAGAGCCTTGTCTATAGCCTTAGCGTACTCTTCTTTACAAAGCACGAGACCACCTCTAGGTCCTCTTAAAGTCTTGTGAGTTGTAGTAGTAACGAAATCAGCATATGGAACAGGGTTCTGATGTACGCCTGCAGCAACTAAACCTGCGATATGAGCCATATCTACCATTAAGTATGCGCCAACTTCGTCAGCGATAGCTCTGAATTTAGCGAAATCGATTTCTCTTGGGTAAGCAGAAGCACCGCAAACAATCATCTTAGGCTTGCACTCTTTAGCGATTTCAAGAACCTTATCATAGTCAATTCTATGTGTAACAGGGTCAACACCGTATGAAACGAAGTTGAAGTACTTACCTGACATATTAACAGGTGAGCCGTGTGTAAGGTGACCGCCTTCAGCAAGGTTCATACCCATAACTGTGTCGCCAAGCTCGAGCATAGCAAAGTAAACTGTCATATTAGCCTGAGCGCCTGAGTGTGGCTGAACGTTAGCATGGTCAGCACCGAAAAGCTCACAAGCACGCTTTCTGGCGATATCTTCAACCACGTCAACAGCGTAGCAACCGCCGTAGTAACGCTTGCCTGGATAACCTTCAGCGTATTTGTTAGTTAAAACTGAACCCATAGCAGCCATTACCGCAGGAGAAACGATGTTCTCGCTCGCGATAAGCTCGATGTTCTGTCTCTGTCTTTTAAGTTCAGTAGCCATAGCGTCAGATACTTCTTTATCGTAGCCACCGATAAAACCGATTGAATCCATAATGTCGTTGTACATTTTACATTCCCCTTTTATTTTTCAGCTTAAGCTGTATTTTATTTATACTACAGACCTTTTAGCTTTTTCGATAAGTTCATAAAGGTCATTTAGTGTTGATACTCTGCACGCGTCGTTTCTAAGTTTTGCGGCTCCGCTAAAACCTTTGAAATAGTGCGGGATATGAGCGCGTGCTTCTTTCATACCGACGTACTCACCTTTATTTTCAGCGAGCTTTTCGATATGCTTTTTCATAACCTGCATTTTCTCTTCAAACGTAGGAGTGTGGGGCTTGTCCCCGCTAAAACAAGCGTTGATGTTAGAAAACACCCACGGATTTCCGAGTGACCCTCGACCTACCATAACTAAATCACATTTTGTATACTCATACATTCTTTTCGCATCATCTGAAGTTAGTATATCACCGTTTCCGATGACAGGAATTGAAAGAGCATTTTTCACTTCTTTTATTATATCAAGGTCAACTTTACCTGAATAGTACTGAGCGCGGGTTCGTCCGTGAATTGTGAGAGCCGAAGCTCCGTTTTCTTCGCAGATACAGGCAACCTCAACAGCGTTTATATTATCGTCGTCAAAGCCTTTTCGAATTTTCACCGTTACGGGAATATTGACAGCTTTTACGACTTCTTTTACTATCTCGCCACAAAGGACAGGGTCTTTCATCAGTGCCGAGCCTGCACCGTTACCACTGATTTTTGGAGCAGGACAGCCCATATTTATATCAATAATTTCAGGGTTATATTGTAGCGCAAACTTTGCAGCTTCTGCCATGGTTTTCGGTTCGTTTCCGAAAATCTGCACAGCGCATGGATGTTCTTTCTCACTTAGTTCCATAAGCTTAGCGGATTTTTCGCTTTTATACGAAATACCCTTTGAGCTGACCATTTCCGATACGCAATAACACGCACCAAATTCCATACACAGCTCTCTAAAAGCCTTATCCGCAACACCTGCCATTGGAGCGAGCGCCACATAACCGTCTATATTAACATTACCAATTTTCATTTTATCTTCTTCTGTTATCCTTTGGATTTGAGCCTACCTGACGGGTGCGCTGACTCACAAGCACACCGGCAACAACCGCGATACCAACCGCTACACAAAGCCATGCGATAACACCGCCCATAAGTGAAGTGTCACTTACTTCAACATCAGGAATAGCCATCTTTGTCGGCTCGACAATTTCAGTTTCTTCTACCTGTGGAAGCTGTGTTTCAACCTCTGGCGCAGAAGTAGGAGCCTGTGTAGGGGCTTCAGTTTCGAGTGGCTCAGTTGACGGAGGAAGTGTTTCCTCATTAGTAGGCGGTACAGTTTCGGGAATAGTCTCTGTTTGCTGAGTCTGTTCCTCGAAGGTTTCAGTAACAATCGGTTCTTCAAGAACATCTGTCGCAAAAACGGTAGTAGTTACCATACACGTCATAATTATTACAGTTAATAAAGAAATAAGCGTCGCAATAAGTTTTTTCGTCCTCATATTTCCCACCTATGATATACCGTAATTTTCTCACAAACTTATCTAGTTTACAGTATACCAAAGTATTATGATTTTTGCAAGACTTTAGCCAAGGCATTTCCAAGTAATTCTCCCGAAAACACTGCTTCGTCCAAAGTATTTGCGTCTGTTCCGACTTCTATCAGAAGCGAACCCGAATTTGCGTTCATATTATATGTAAAATCGCCGAAAGAAAGCGGACGTGTCATTCCTTGGTACATTGACTCACAGGTGTTCTGAAGTTTCAGCGCAAAGGTAAGGTTATCTTCCCATGTCGGGAAATTAGTGTACGAACTGTCGTGACCTGCCATTATCATAATCTGCGCGCCTTTTTTACCGTTATAGTAGAATGTAGGTTTTAAGCGAGCGTTACTGTCTGTTGTCATCGAATCGCGGTGGATATCCAGCACTACCTTTATTCCCTCGTACTTTTCAAGATACGACATAATCGTATCGTATGATCTTGAGTACGCTCCGTCATAAGACGGGTAATCGTGCTGAGTTTTCGCGTGTACAACACCGATGTTTTCTTCTTTGAGACTTTTCGCTATAGCCTCTCCAACCGCATAAACATTTTTCTCGTTATCCGTGGTGCGAGGATAAAAGCTCTCATAGTAAAAGCCAGAGTCGCTGTCCATATAGCTCTCGCAGGTATGAGTATGAACTATCAGAACCTGTGCTTGCCTTGTGTCACTTATTTCAAAAGGAAGAGTGCGACTAAGTCTTTCTTTTACATCAACAGTGTACGACGTAGTGTTTCTTAAAGAAACGTTGTCATAAAGCTTTGAAGAACTCAAATCAACTTCAGTTATAGGATAAGTCGCTTCATCTTTAGGAACAGTAGTGTCGACTGCTTTTTCGGTTTTTGTGGTAGTTTTGTTATTATCCAAAGGTTTTTTTACAACCTTTTTTCCGCTTTCGTTACTACTGTTATCACTAGAGAAACTGCCACTATTCATCATAAGACAAGCCGCCATCAGCGTTGTATCCCCCTGAATATCAATGCACTGAGATACTCGGCTAGTAACTGAAAATACCCCGAGTATTACAATAAATATAGATATTAAAATACACAAAAAAGCCTGAAACCTGTTTTTCGGATTCAAAAAAGTCACCACCATTCATAATAACTTATGCAAAATCCCCTTACGGTATGCTAAAGCAAGGCGACTAAATCCGCTATATCAAAATCCTTTTGAAGCGCAAAGTTGATAGAAAGTGAAATAAGCTTTGCTGCTCTTTCAACAAGCAGGTCAATCTCTTTAGGTGTAACTACCATCATTCTTCCTTTTGGTGAAACACGCTCTCTAATTTTTACGCTGTCGCTTTCTTGTTCGACTGATAAAAGGTCACTTGCAAGTGTAACAGCATCAACCACAGTCGGCACACCAAGTGCTATAACAGGAACGCCCATAGTTTCCTCTGTGATTTTTGTTCGGTGATTGCCCACCCCTGCTCCGGGTGAAATGCCTGTGTTTGAAATCTGCAAAGTACAGCCAAGTCGCTCGAGTCTTCGCGATGCCAGCGCATCGACTACAATAATCGCACTCGGGCGGATTCTTTTTACGACACTTAAAAGATGCTCGCCGGTTTCAATTCCTGTCTGACCTGTCACACCTGTTTTTAATACCGCTACAGGTCGAAGTTTATCAAGACCCGTGCTTTTTGCTATCTCGCCTGAAATGTGACGAGTCGCAAGCACTCCTGACATAGTTTTTGGTCCCAAAGCATCGGGGGTTATGTCGATGTTTCCAAGTCCTGCAACCAGCACCAAGCCATTGTAAGGCAAAAGCGAGCGAATCTCCTCTCCTATGGCTACAAGTCGCTTATCAGTATCCTGAAAATCATTGGTGAGCGGTGGCAATTCAATGGTAATGTAAGTTCCTTTCGGCTTTTTTAGAAGTTGTCCCGCACGCTCGGTTTTTATAACCATTTTTTCAATTTCTATAGCATCTTTTTGCTGTACTGTATAATCTACTCCGTGAATGTTTTCGCCTGCTAGTTCTCTCGCTTCAAGAGCAAGGTCAGTTCTCAGTTCCATTTGGTTTTAACACTTCCTAAAAATCTTTTGATACTATTTACATTCGCAATTTTTTTGTTATAATGTATATGGATTAGTTTGTACAAAAAACTTGTTTGTATCAGGAGATTTTTATGAAATTTTTAACAAAACTTACACCTTTCATACTGGTGTTAACCATCTTCCTAAGTATGGGAACTACAGCCTTCGCTGCAGAAACTCAGCTTGCAGGCACTTCAGCTAAAAGCGATGTTTCTCTTTTAGCGGCGGATTTCGATGTTGTGGGAACAAAACTTGAAAGTGAAGAAGAGCTTCCTTCCTCTTTCAGCTCAAAAGAACTGGGACTTACAACCCCTGTGAGAAACCAGCTTTACAACACCTGTTGGGCTTATGGCGCTATGGCTACTTTTGAAAGCGTTCTACTCAAAAAGGGCATCACTACTTCTCAGTTTTCTCCTATGCACTTGAACCACTGGGGAACTTTAAGAGAAGACGGCACCGGTTGGAACCGCAACTACACGGGTGGCGGATATTCATACATTGCACTTGGTTACCTCTCATCATGGCAAGGCCCACTGCTTGAGAGCGATTATCCTGAAAACACGGCGCAATCGGACTTTGCAACTCTGACAAACACCGCTACCAAGCAGGCTGTCGCAAACGGTATCATCTACCTCGATACAGGCGACATAGAAACAGTGAAAACAGCTATTTATGAGTATGGTGCTGTTGTCGGAAATTACCACGTAAACGATGCTTACTACAACTATCAAAACCACGCTTACTACTGTAACCACGAAGGACTTCAGACTCCACAGCTCAACGGACACGCAATCTCGATTGTTGGCTGGGACGATAACTTCCCTAAGGAAAACTTCAACGAAAGTGCTAGACCTTCAGAAAACGGTGCTTGGCTGTGCAAAAACAGTTGGGGCGAAAACTGGGGCGACAATGGTTACTACTGGATTTCCTACGAAGACTACTATATTTTCGATACTCGTTTCGGACACAGCTACACATACAACGATTTCGAACTTTACGACGAAACAAAAACTCTATATCAAAACGAAATTGACGGAGCAACATACGAGTTCGAATATATTTCAAACTACGATACACTGACCTATATCAATGTTTTTGATATCGACAAAGATTTCAGCACAATTGACAGAGTTAACTTTGAAACTGTCTCACAGGGTGCTATGTATAATATTTACAGTATCCCGATGAAATCTGACGGCACTATTAATCATGACATAAACAAGTGGAAAACTCTCTATAGCGGTGTCATACCTTATGCAGGTTATCACAGCATTGATGTTGAAGATTTCAAGGTCAGTGGCGATAAATTTGCTATCGGCATTGAGCTTACAAATCACAACAACTCGGGTAATTCAATCGGTGTCAGCGAGTGGCTGACAAGTGGCGGCAAGAAGATTTTTACTCCGCAATCAAAACCCGGTCAGTCATACCTCTTCTACGGAAGCGGAAATCTTATTGATGTTATGGACTTCTACAAAGAACGTCTCGCAGATGAAATAGGCGGAACTTTCGTAATCAAAGCTGTAGCCAAGGAAACAGAGTACACCATCGGCGACGTTGACCTCGACGGAATAGTCGCTATTATCGATGCAACTTTGGTCCAGATGTCTATAGCTCAAAAGGAAACTCTCACCGAAAAGCAAATGGATTTAGCAGACCTTGACCGCGATGGTGCTGTAAGTATTATGGACGCAACCATAATTCAGCAGAAGCTCGCCGGAATATACAAAGACCCTGACGATAACTCCTCAAGCGGTGAAGATTTTGGGGACTTTGAAGATTTCTAAGATTTCAGTTGATTAATTAGACTAATAAAAAAGCCACGAACCGAACAGTTCGTGGCTTTAATTTTACTTTTCTTTTATTCAAGGCCTGCGAGATACAATCTGATTTTTGTTGAATCAAGCACGCTCACATCACCGTCACCATCAACATCAGCTAAAGCTTTCTGTTCTTCTGTCAAGCTCTCGATCGAAGCCATATACATCTGAATAAGAGTAGAATCTATAATAGTAACGCTAGAATCCTGATCAACATCGCCGATGAGTATTTCAGGTTCAATCGGTTTTTCAGGCTCTGTTGGCTTTTCGGGTTCTTTTCCGCTTTCATCAATAAGCTCTGCGAAATCAATCACAAACCAACCTGTGACGCCGTTATATGTAGTATAACCCCAGTTGTAGCCATTAGCTTTTGCTGTTTTGGTCACAAATACAGTTTTGCCGTGCGGGATTGCACCAACTATGCTATAGCTTGTCCCTGCACCGCTACGTATATTAACACCATCGTCAGATGTTATTTTGTAAGCTTTCGAGTTATCCTCACCCGCAGAAAACTCACCTATATATATGTAGCCTAAGAAAATCGAGTTATAAAGCGCATCTTCAGGAGAATCAATCGGAGTGCTGTTGACATAAAACTCCTGACCGCTATATGCTGAGTTAGAGAAGTATACAGTATCACCGATGATTTTCTCAACAACAGCAACGTGTCCCGAGTTATAGCCGATGTATTTATAGCACGCTATAGCTCCTAATTTCGGGGTCTGTCCGTATTTGTAGTACCCGTGTTCCTTGTTGTAATCATACCACATATATGCGTCGTAAATACAAAGCTTAGGTTCTTCTTTGAGAATCTCGTAAGCTCTACCCCATGCATAGGCTGTACAATTAGGCATACCCCAACCCCATTTGTAGAACACGTTCAAATCGGAGTAGTAGTAAGGGTTATCCTTTTTCGGAGCATGCATACGAGCAGCGTACCCAGTAGCCCCTTCATCTGTTATATCAATATCAGAGAAAGGTGCGATATCGTAATTTTCAGTAGGCGAAACGGTTTCGCTTTCTGTAACAGGTTCTTGTGTTTCATCTGAAATCAAAGCCCCTGCATCAGAAACCAAAGCTTCATCACTCACAACGGCAGCACACACCACAGTAGCTGTCAGCATACAAAACGCAATTATAAAAGCGACAGCGCCCTTTAGTATACGCATAAGCCCATCTCCCTACTATAAATAATTCTAATATCGAAATTATAATATATATATTCCCAAAAGAAAAGCATTATGACAAAACTGTGATATTTATATTATTTGCTCTATTTTTAATTACAACACAAAAATCCCCACCCGAAAAACGAGTGGGGATAATCAGAAAAGCTAAAAATCAGAATGATGCACTATAAAAGTAAATATTTCCTTTTATATGCTCAGTATAAAACATATTATATCCACTATCCAGATATTGATAACCGTCGCCTTCTTCTACTAAACCATCAGTATCACAAACAATTTGTCCATCAAACACCGCTACAGGAAGGTTTTCCTTTGAATAATAAAACCCATAGTCCTGAGAAGAAGGTGCCAAACCGCTTCCTTCACAATACACTAGAACATACCCGTCAACAATATCAACATCTTCAACATATCCGATATCGTATAGTGCCTGTATATCTTCATTTTCACAAGCTTCTACAATCACATCGTAGTTTTTTTCAACGAAATTGAATATGTTACGTTTACTGCTTTTATCACTGCAACCACAAAAAGAAAATGCACAAAAAAGCACAAGGGTTAATATAAGCATCCGTTTCATCAAATCGCCCCTATTTTTCAGTATACAGTAAGACAATTTTTCAAGAAATTTACAAATCTTCTGTCTTAAAGGTTGTGTAATCTTCGTAATAATAGCTATGATCAACGCCCTTCATAAACATTTCACGATCGTTTATTCTATCCGTCAAAGCGTTTCTTAGTATATGCTTAATCTCAATATCTCTGATAGGACTGCGCTCCATTGCAAGCAGGTAATCCTCCTTATCGACGCCACTCCAATCTATAACCATGCCGATTTCTTTTTTTAATAAGCAATCCAACCAGATTCTTGTTGCTCTGCCGTTACCCTCACGAAACGGATGGGCAATATTCATCTCAACATATTTTTCTATTATTTCATCAAAATCTGATTGAGGCATTTTATCTATATTTTGGAGAGCAGCCTCTAAATACATTAAAGGAGCAAAACGGAAATTGCCTTTTGCGATATTCACAGTGCGAATTTCACCTGCAAAATCATAAATATCTTCAAACAACGCTTTATGAATAGCCATAAGAGAAGCTGTTTTACCTACTTCTAAACTATCGAGAGTTCCGCTTTCAAAAAGCATTAGTGCTTTTTTTTTGCTGATTCTTTCTTCCTCCTTAGCTAGTTCAACGGAAGATGTTATGTTGAGCTTATTTTCAAGCATACCGTCACCTCCAACAATTAATTTATTAATAGTAATTATACCACAATTTCATATGTTTTACAACACAAAAATCCCCACCCGAAAACGAGTGGGGACGTTCTTATATATTATGTTAATTCAACCAGAATTACATCTCAGCGATTGCAGCCTGAGCAGCAGCAAGTCTAGCGATTGGAACTCTGAATGGTGAACATGATACATAGTCAAGACCAATCTTGTGGCAGAATTCTACTGATGTTGGGTCACCGCCATGCTCACCGCAGATACCGCAGTGAATCTCAGGACGAGTAGCCTTACCATTAGCAACAGCCATCTTCATTAAGCTACCAACACCTGTCTGGTCGAGCTTAGCGAATGGATCGTTCTCGTAGATCTTTCTGTCATAGTATTCCTCTAAGAACTTACCAGCTTCATCAAGGCTGAAGCCGAATGTCATCT
>JAFTYK010000011.1 GCA_017464765.1 Ruminococcus sp. | reverse complement strand
TCAGGCCAGACATACCTTAAATAATAAAAAAGCATAATGCTTAATAAAGACAGCGTGCCTTTTCGGTGCGCTGTTTTTTATTTTGTTTTGAACGCTAATACACTCAAAAAACTCCCCCCACTTATAGCGGAAAAAACGGCAAAAATTGCATATAACTATGCAACTTTTCACAGAAATTCATAAACATTTTACACATTCATTTATTCATCAAGCTATACATAGTCGGGTCACACCCGACAATAGGTATATCTTCTTTGTATTCTTTTTTGTTTTATTCTTTGTATTCTTCTTTGTATTCTTCTTTGTATTTGTATTCGTATTTGTCTTCTTCTTGGTTACGAACGTAAACGAACGTAAACGAACGTAAGCGAACGTAAACGAACGTAAGCGAACGTAAATGAGTAATCTCAAATACATCTACTAAACATGGGATTATGTATTGTAGGAAACGGCATCCTCGACGTCCCGAGAACGGACAAGTGGTACTCGCTCCTACGGTTGGTAAAGAAGAGTTGATGTTAAAACTGTAGGGGACGGTCTCTGTGCCGTCCCGCAAAAATAAACGCAACATAACGGGAGGGCATGGAAACCCTCCCCTACAAAATGACCCCAAAAACCTTTATGCAAGATTTGTAGGGTACGATGAGATTCCCCTTATAGGGGAAATGTCCGAAGGACAAAAGGGTCTGGGCAACGCCGTACCCACATCGTCCCGAGAAAACGTCATTATTATATTCGATGCGATATGTTATAACGCGAGATACTGTGTGCGAGAGTTTTTTGCATATCTTTTAGCACGTAATAAAAAACAACCGAAACAACAAAAACAACCAAAACAACCGCTCGGTTGAATTCAACCCTAAATAAGAAAGAAAATAAGAAAGTAAATAATAAAGAAAGTAAGAAAGATATATATTGTCGAGTGTGACTCGACTGTACAGCCTGAAACCAATATTATTATTGAATATCTCAATGATAGAACAGGCTTTGTAACGACGCCGTAGGGGACGGTCTCTGTGCCGTCCCGCAAAAATAAACGCAACATAACGGGAGGGCATGGAAACCCTCCCCTACAAAATGATCCCCAAAAACCTTTTTGCAAGATTTGTAGGGTACGATGAGGGCATCGTACTGATAACGGACGAGCAATGAGATTCCCATCATAGGGGAAATATCCTGCTGAAAAAGGAAAAAGAGGAGTAGTTTTTAAATCTTATTTTAGGACGATTTATATGTAAAAAAACGGCTATGTGCTTAACTTATCTTTTTTTAAAATATTCTTGGCGTATTTTGTTTTTGTCCGCAATTTAATTGAAATATCGCCTTATATGTTATACAATTAAATTGATGTTTTATGGGTTGTGTATAGAGCAAGTCAAGTGTACCCGTATCAGATTTTCAAGGGATAATTTCTGCTCACTCTACCCTAAAAAGCAAATTTATTTTTAGGAGAAAATGACATGAAAAAACTAAGTAAAAGAGTACTTAGCTTGGTATTATCTATCCTGATTTTAGCAAGCCTTTGTACTGTCATGATCACAGCTAACGCTGCTGATGGAACTACTGTTTACTACAGAAATTCTAAGAATTTCGGCACAGTTTATGCTTACTACTGGCCTAAGGGCGGAGAGGGTCCTGTGAAGTGGCCTGGTACAGCTATGACAGCTGACGGTGACAACATTTACTCAATAAATGTTCCTGCCGGCAACGATATGATTATCTTTAACAACGGTTCAGGTACACAGACCGATGACCTTTCTATCCCTGGTGCAGGCTACCTCTATGACGGCGCTACTGACAAGTGGGAAGAGTACAACCCAGGTCCAAAGATGCCTTCAATCTCTGCTTCTAAGAAAGACGGCGCTTCTTTCAAGAGCGAGACTTTAGAAGTTACTGTAACAGTAACAGATGCTACATCAGCTTCTTACTCAATTGACGGCGGTTCAAACGTTTCTTTCACTGATTCTGCTGTTGTAACTCTTGGTAAGAACGTTGCTGTTGGTTCAACAACAACTCTTTCAGTTACTGCTACTAACGAAAACGGTACTACAACAAAAACTTTCACTTACACAAAGAAAGAGGCAGGCTCATCTGTTTCAGGTGGTGACGGCTCAACAGCTCCTGCACTTGATGGTTATTTCTCAACTAACCCTAATGGTCAGGTTGGTAAGCAGGCTAACATCACAATTGACGGTTCTATCTCTGACTGGGACAGCTCAATGCTTATCGCTCAGGGTGTAGCTAACGATGACCCACGTGTTTATCGTCCAAACTCAATGTACGAAATCGCTATGGACGACTATGCACTCTATGCTGCATGGGATAACGATAATCTCTACCTCATGTGGGAGATGGCTAACGTTCAGGACGCTGTAGCCCCTAGCGATACATATCCAATCTCACAGGGTAACCTCTGGATTAATAACATGCCTATCTTCCTTTACTTCAGTGTTGACCCATCTATCGAGGGTGACGGTTCTACAACTACTGATGCTACAGTATGGAACTCAGGTATTACACTTGACGCTAACATTGACACAGTAATCGCTTGTTCAACGAACGGCTCTAATGGTCCTTTCGTTTACAAGGCTAACGATGATGGTAAAATCGTTTACAACGACAATCGTCAGTCATCTATCAAGATGATGTGGGGTAACGAGGTTATCTCTACAGAACTTTGGGGTATCGACGAGGGCTACGGCCACTACAACAACCGTATTCCTGGAGACGTATTAGATGAGTCAAGTGCTTGGATTGACTTCTACACAGACCCTGAACACTCAAAGGGTCTTGATATGTTCTACGAGATGTCTATTCCGCTTGATTTACTCGGTACTTCAGCTTCTGAGCTTACATCTAACGGTATTGGCCTTATGAAGGTATCTACATTTGGTACATCAGGTATGAACTCACTTCCTGCTGACCCTTCAATGTGGGACAACGCTGACCTCGACTATTCAGGTCAGGAGCCTAACTCAAGAGAGAAAGAGGACGCTGACCACATCACGGTTCCTCTCGCTAGAATCGGTAAGGCTTTAGAAGGCGGCACAACCCCTGACAAGCCAATAATCCCTCCTTCATCAGAGGACGATTCTTCTTCAGATGAGACTCCTTCAACACCAACAGGCTCATACATACTCGGTGATGCTGACGGTGACGGCAATATCGCGATTATGGACGCTACTTTTGTTCAGAGACATTGCGCAAGCATTTCTACACTCACAGGTATCCGTTTCACAGCTGCTGACGTTAACAAAGACGGCAACATAGCTATTATGGACGCTACACTTATCCAGCGTTACCTTGCAGGTAGCACAAACAACGGTGTCGGCGAAAGATACTAATCGATAACACAGTTTAAGAAATAACTAAGCCCCGAGTCAGTCTCGGGGCTTTTTCTTGTATAACCAAAAAGAGTCGGATTTTACACCGACTCTTTTATATTTCAAAGCTTGATTATTTTAAGCTCTGCTCGTATGACTGAATCATTTTCTTGACCATCTGGCCGCCAACAGAACCTGCCTGACGTGATGTGAGGTCGCCGTTGTAACCCTGCTTGAGGTTAACGCCTACTTCCTGAGCTGCTTCCATCTTGAAACGCTCGAGCGCTTCCTTAGCTTCAGGAACTACGATTGAGTTCTTAGACATAATTTTCTACTCCTTTTCTTATTTATTTTTCAAATAATATTTTATAGATAAACAACGAAAAATTAACTCCTCGTTGTAATAGTATTATGTGAAAGATAAAAGAAGATATAAGATGAAATTTATGCCACAAAAAGATGAAAATTAAAGCAATATGTTGCGATGTTTAATAAGCTCGGCGGTGATAGAAACAGCGATTTCTGACGGTGTGACGGCGTTTATAGGAATACCGATTGGTGAGTGGATTTTTTCGATTTCGTTTTCAGTAAATCCACAGCTTTTAAGATAATCTTTCATAAAGACGACTTTCTTCTTGCTACCAATGACACCTAAGTATGACGGGTGTTTGCTCATAATCTGCTTGAGTACATCGTTGTCACTTTTGTGACCTCGGGTGAGTACTACGCAGTAGTCATTTTCTGTTATGCTGATATTTTCGTTTATTTTTAAAAAATCGGCAGAAATAATTTTTTTAGCATTGGGAAAAAGACTTTTTTCGCAAAATTTTTCGTTATCTTCATAAATTACAACATAAAAGTCGGTGAAAGAAAGCATTTTGCAAAGCGCCTGTGATACGTGTCCGCCACCGAAAATGTAGACGGTAGAGCCGAATGAAAGAGGCTCAAAGAAGAGGTTTTTCTCTTCATAAAGGGTAGGGGATTTTCCCAAAATGTCGCTTTTATTATCCTCGTTTTCTGCGCCGATAAACTTTATTTCTCCGTTATTAAGCGAGGTTTTTAGGTACGCTTTTTCGTTTCTTTCAAGACAAGAGTATACCCTTTCAAAAAGCGAAATAGTTTTCTTGTCTGCTTTTAAAAGTTGAAAGAAAATGCTCGCACTTCCGCCACAGACCATACCGATGTTTCCCGCTTCTGCGTTATTTAGCGTGAAATCCTTTGAAAAAGGAAAATCGTTAGCAACAGCTTTTTCGCAAAGTTTTGTACATTCAAATTCAATAGCTCCGCCACCTACAGTACCTGCAGTTGTTCCGTCACAAAAATATGCCATTTTAGCGCCTGCTTTTCGTGGAGTTGAACCGCTCGTTTTATATAGAGTGAGCAAAATTACATCGTTTTTGCCTTTGAGATGACTTAAAATTTTTTCATACATAGCTTTCATAGTATCACCCAAAACATCATATCACGAAATAGAAAAATAGTACAGAGAAAAGTTGTGTTGTGATTTTCTATTATTCTTATATAAACAAGCAAAATAAAAAGGCCACAGGAAAACTGTGACCTTTTAATTTAAATAAGATTTAGACGCGCAGTTGTTTAATATCCAAATGTTCCGTCTAAAGACTCGTCGTTCTGAATCCACTCGTCAACGTAGATCGCGGTGAACTTATCCTTAGAATTTCTGATGATAACTTTCTTTATGCCTGCGTTAATTATCATTCGCTTACACATTGAGCAAGCACAGGCGTTTTCAACATACTCGCCTGTCTTTGCGTCTTTGCCGACAAGATAAAGAGTAGAGCCTATCATAGCGTCACGTGAAGCGTGGATAATAGCGTTTGCTTCGGCGTGTACTGAGCGACAAAGCTCGTAGCGTTCACCTCGCGGAATGTTCTTCTGTTCTCTTACGCACACACCAAGGTCGATACAATTCTTTCTGCCTCGTGGCGCTCCAACATAGCCTGTAGAAACAATCTGGTCATGCTTTACGATAATTGCGCCGAAGTTACGTCTTAGGCAAGTGCCACGCTCTAGTACTGTCTCAGCGATGTCAAGGTAGTAGTTTTTCTTATCAGTTCTCTTCATAATGAAACTCCTGTCTAGAATAAAGTTAAAATTTTTACTATATATTTTACTATTATCAGTTCGTCTTAAAGTTCTTTTAGTTCTTTGAGGCAGTTTTCACAGACAGTTTTTTCTTTGAATTTAGTAAGGTTATCGTCGTTGCCACAGAAAGCACAGGTCATACAGTACTTCTTCATCAGTATGCCATCGTCCTCGTTGAACAGCTCAAGGCTGTCGCCAAGCTCAAGGTCGTACTTCTTTCTAAGTGGTTTTGGGATAACGATTCTGCCAAGTTGGTCGATTTTAAGAATAAATCCTGCAGGTTTCACGTGTATCAAATCCTTTCTTTTTACCTTGAGTTCATTGTAACAAATGAAAGTAACGGTGTCAACAATTTTTTAGCGATTTCGATAAATTTTGATAATTTTAGCAAAAGGTGGTAAATATGCTTTCGTATATTTTTGTTTTTATGGTAGGGTTTTCTGTTGTTAGTGCGATAGCTTTTGGAAAAACTGATGAGCTTTCAAATTCCATATTGTCAGGTGCGAGTGAGTCAGTCGAGCTTATTATTATGATGAGCGGTATGATGTGTCTGTGGTCGGGGGTGATGGAGGTTGCAAAGGAAAGCAAACTCACCGAGATTATAGCGAAAGCGTTGTCTCCGATACTCAAAAAACTCTTTCCTGATGTAAAAAAGGACAGCGACGCTTTTTACAGCATTTCGATGAATGTTTCGGCGAATTTACTTGGACTGGGAAACGCGGCAACTCCGCTCGGACTTAAAGCGATGAAAGAGCTGAAAGCTCAAAGCGAGGGCGATGTGGCGACTGATTCGATGATAACTTTTGTGGTACTAAACACCGCGTCTATCCAGCTTTTACCGACAACCATCGGCGTGATGAGAGGAGCTTTAGGGAGCAGAAATCCGTTTGATATCATCTTTTGTGTTTTGGTGACTTCTGCGATTGCACTCATAGCGGGACTTAGCGTTTCAAAAATACTATGTAAGCGAGGGAGAAAACTTGGAACTTGTGATGCCACTGACAATAGCGTTCGTGCTTTTGTACGGACTTTTAAAAAAGGTGAACGTTTTCGAGGTTTTTATAAAGGGCGCAAGAGAGGGAATAGTAACGCTTTATAATATTGCGCCGACGCTCATAGGTCTCATTGTGTCGGTGACGATGCTCAAAGCTTCGGGAGGGCTTGAAGCTTTGACAAATCTTTTGTCCCCTTTTAGCGAGAAAATAGGATTTCCGAGTGAGCTTTTACCGATGACGCTACTTCGACCTATTTCCGGAGGTGGTTCAACTGCACTTTTGAATCAGGCGCTCAAAGATTTTGGACCTGACAGTTACCTAGGGCGGTGTGCATCTGTTATTGCAGGCTCAACGGAAACTACCTTTTACGCTGTGACGCTGTATTTCAACTCAATTAAGATAAAGAAAATCCGCCACACGCTTTTTGCGGCGTTGGTGGCGGACTTTACAGCGGCTTTTGTAGCCGTTATTACGGTCAATTTGTTTTTTTAGCAGTTGAGCGGATACGGGTGAGTTTAAGCAGAAGCTCTTTTGGGTGGAGAGGAAACAGTGGGTACATATAGCTTTTTCCTGAGAGCGTTTTGTTTGTGAAAAGCAGTATGATGTTCAAAACTATTCCTGCGATAAAGCCGAATAGGTTGAAAAGTCGTGTGAGAATGAGAAGGATTATTCGCATAAATTTCAGACTGTAGCCTAGCTCGTAAGAAGGCTGGCTGTAGGTTGCTATTGTTACAAAAGCCATATACAGTATTACTTCCATCGAGAACCAGCCTGTGTTTATCGCAAATTCCGAGAAAGCTATTGCGCCGATAATTGAAAGCGAAGCAGATAGGCTGTCAGGGGTATTAAGAGCAGCTAAACGCAAGCCGTCAATTCCGATTTCGATTAAGAGAAGTTGCCAGAATATCGGAATGTTAACCTGATCATCCGGCGGGATTACGAACTTAAAAAACTCGGGGACTGACTCGGGGTTCTGGGTTGCAAGTAGCCAAATAGGGGTTAATAGCACCGACACAAAGGTGATTAGGTAACGCGCGATTCTGATATACGTTCCTGTGATTGGCGGGAAATAGTAGTCGTCGGCTTCTTCGAGTACTTCGAAAATCGAGGTTGGTAAAAGCAGAGCTGACGGCGAGTTGTCCACTAAAATAATAATACTGCCTTTTAAACACACCGCAGCGGCTACGTCAGGTCGCTCGGTGTATTTTACTTTTGGGAAAGGATTGTACCACTTTTTCGGGTAGAGCGCTTCAATTAAGCTTTGCTGATTCATCGAAAGCGATTCGATGTCAAGGTTTTCGATTTTCTTCTTAAGCGTTTTTAGCAGTGTTTTATCAACCTTGTTTTCCATATAGCACATAACAATATCCGTTTGTGAGGATTTGCCGGCAGAAAGCACTGTGGTTGTAAACTGCGGGTCACGGATACGACGGCGAATGAGCGCACAGTTGAAGATAAGCGTTTCAACAAAGCCGTCTTTTGAACCACGAAGCACCTTGTCGTCCTGTGGCTCAGAAGTTGCTCGTTGAGGGTAGGTTCTCATATCGAGCATTACACACTGCGAAAATCCGTCTATCATAAGACAAGCTATTCCGCTTAGTACGTTTTTTACGATATCGTCGATTTTCTCGAGTACATCAACCTCAACGTATGGTACACAGTGGGAAGCGAAGGTTCTGGCACTTTCCAGTATTTCATCACGGGTATTTCGATAGAAAAACTCCATAATGCGTTCCATCGTATCATCTTTTACAAAGCCGTCAATGTAAAACATTACGGCTTTTTTTCCTTTAAATTCAAGGTCACGCTCGATGATGTCAAAACAGTCATCGCTTCTTAGAGCTGTTTTCAAAGCCAGCCTGTTATGTTCGAAATTGTTACTTAACATTATATCTTTCCTTTTTTGTAAACTACCTTTAGTCTTGCCAAAAATCGCCCTGAAATTAGTGAGAAGAAAAATTTTTCAAAAAAAGTTTGCAGAAAATTGCATAGTTATATGCAATTTTTTCCGTTTTTTCGCTATAGGTGGGAGGACTTTTGAGAAAGGAATGAAAAGTTTGAAGAAAAAGAAGGTTGCACTAAGTAAAAGGGAAAAGCTGTTTTGCTTAAGTTTTGTAAATTCACTTGATGCAGAACTTTCCGCAAAAGAGGCAGGCTACACAAAAAATCCTAAAAATAAAGGTCAGGCCCTGCTACTCAATAGCGGGATTGCTGACGAAATCGCAAGGCTCAAATCTTTAAGGGAGCGTGCGATGAAGAATTCGTCAGTGTTAGGACTTGAAAAGCTTGCTTTCTCGTCGATATCAGACGCAGTGAGTCTTTTGTATATGGATAGTCCTACGAAAGAAAAACTAAACAGTATGGATTTGTTTATGGTGCAGGAGATTAAAAAGCCTAAGGACGGTGCAATGGAAATCAAATTTTTTGACAGGCTCAAGGCTCTTGAGAAGCTCTCGGGTTTAACCACTCAAAACGAGTCATCAGGCTCACTTTTAGATGCGATAAACCTTGGAGCGCAAAATTTACAGGAGGAGGGATAAGGTGGAATACAAACCGTTTTCAAGAAAGCAGATGCAGGTGCTTACTTGGTGGAGTGAAAACTCAAAGTACAAAGGAAAAGACGCTGTGATTTGTGATGGGGCAGTCAGATCAGGCAAGACATTTTGTATGTCGCTTTCATTTGTGATTTGGGCTTTTTCAAAATTCAATGATAGTAGCTTTGCTATGTGCGGTAAGACGATTAAGTCTTTGAAAAGGAATTTGGTCACTCCGCTTATTTCTCCTCTAAAAGAGCTTGGTTTTACGGTTGAGCTAAAAAGTAGCGAGAATTTACTCATCGTTTCCAAAGGAGGCAGGGTTAACCGTTTTTACCTGTTTTCCGGAAAGGACGAGGGTTCGGCGTCGCTCATTCAGGGTATGACGCTTAGTGGAATTTTACTTGACGAGGTAGCACTTATGCCGAGGTCTTTTGTCGAGCAGGCTTTAGCTAGGTGTTCAGTGTCGGGTTCTACTTTTTGGTTTAACTGCAACCCTGAGTTTCCGTCTCATTGGTTTTACAACGAGTGGATAAAAAAAGCGAAAGAGAAAAACGCGCTTTATCTCCACTTCACCATGAACGACAACCCCGCACTTTCACAAAAGATGATTAAACGCTACGAGAAAATGTACTCAGGTTCGTTTTATCGGAGATTCGTTAAAGGCGAGTGGGTGAGCGTGAATGGTGCTGTCTATCCGTTTATGGAGGATAGCTCAGTTTTTCCCGATGTACCAAAAGGTCCATTTGAAAGCTTTGCTGTGTCGATTGATTACGGCACGGTGAATCCTGCTTCATTCGGACTTTGGGGCAGAAAAGACAGCGTGTGGTATCGCATAGACGAGTACTATTTCGATTCCAGAAAACAAGGCTTTCAGAAAACCGACGAAGAACACTACAAATCTCTGTGTGATTTAGTCGGCAACAGAAAGGTGGAAAAAGTCACCGTTGACCCGTCGGCGGCAAGCTTTATTGAGGTTATCAAAAGACATAATAGATTCTTTGTTGTGCCGGCACAAAACAGTGTTATAGACGGTATACGCAGTGTTAGTTCCGCCTTAAAGGAAGGAAAAATCAAAATCTGTAATTGTTGCAAGGACTCAATACGGGAGTTTTCGCTTTATCGCTGGAACGAAAATGCTTTGTCTGACTCAGTTATTAAAGAAAACGACCACGCGATGGACGATATAAGATATTTTGTTACTACGATACTAAACGGTGGCGACGACGATTTCTGCGTCGTTGCTGCCAGAAGATTTTAGAAACAGGAGGTAATACATTGAAATTATTTTCTGCTAAAAATAAAAGTAAAGCAGACGAGATCGTTTTGACCTCTTTGTCTAAAGCTAACTTTCATCCGTTTATGGAACTTGAGAACTACAACCCGTTTCAAAGAAAACAAAATGAGCTTTACAGCTCTTTAAGAGAAGCAGTGCCTATTATCGATGCGGCTATCAATAAGCTCATTCGTCTTATCGGCACATTCAAAGTCGTATGCGATGACAAGAATGCTACTAAAAAGCTTAACGGTTTTCTGAAAAACGTTAAGGTTAACTGTGGAAGCGTGGGAATAAACCAGTTTATCTCAAACTATTTTGACTCGCTTTTAACATACGGGACTGCAGTTGGCGAGATTGTGCTGTCAAAAGACAAAGACACAGTGAACGCTTTGTATAACGCTTCTCTTGATGACTTGAAGCTTGAAGTCGGCGACAGTCCGCTTTCGATGAATGTTTTTGTGAGAAACTTAGATTCATCGTACAAGAAAGTTGAGCATAAAGAGCTTATTTGTGTGAGCTTATTAAACCCTGAGGATTCAAAACCTGTGGGTCGCTCAATTTTGAAAGGCTTGCCGTTTGTAAGCACAATACTTCTGAAGATTTTCAACACAATCGGAGTGAACTTTGAGCGTGTCGGAAACGTGAGATTTGCGGTTACATACAACCCGAAAGAGGGCAGTAATTTCAACACAAAACAGCGTGTTGAGGAAATTGCTTCCCAGTGGAGTAAGGCGATGCGTGATAAAACTCAGGTGAGCGATTTTGTGTCAGTTGGCGATGTTTCAGTCAAGGTTATCGGCGCTGATAATCAGGTGCTTTCGTGCGATATTGAAATCAAGCATTTGCTTGAGCAAATTATTAGTAAGCTCTCGATTCCGCCGTTTTTGCTTGGGCTTTCGTGGAGTTCAACCGAGCGAATGAGTTCTCAGCAGGCGGATATTTTGACAAGTGAGCTTGAGTATTATCGCTCGCTTTTAAACCCTGTTATTGAGAAGATTTGTCGCTACTATTTAAGACTTGAAGGCTTAAATGACAACTTTGATATTGTGTGGAGCGATATCACACTTCAAGACGAGGTTGAGCTGTCGCGTGCAAGACTTTACAACGCTCAGGCTTTACAGATTGAAAGTACGCTTGCGGAGGTGAATTGATGAAAAAAGGAACGATTATTAAAAGTGCGGAGTCTACAGTTTCCGTTGAAGATTTAAAGCTCATCAACGGCTATACCCGTAGAGAACTCACGGAAAATGACGTGTACACTTTTTCTGTAGTTTTGTGCGACAACGATATCGACAGAGATTTCGAACGTTTTACGGTGGAGTCGCTGTTCGAACTTGAAAAGCTCTTTGTCGGAAAAACGGGGATTTTCGACCACAACCCAAAGGCACTTAATCAGACAGCGAGAATTTACAGCTGTTATGTTGAATCAGTTGAGTCGAAAAAGACTTTTACAGGCGATGATTATTTCCGCCTTGTAGCAAAGGCTTACATTCCAAAGTGTGAGAAAAACGAGGACATTATCCTCGCTTTGGATAGTGGAATCATCAAGGAAGTCAGCGTTGGTTGTGCCGTGAAAAACAATTCGTGCAGTATCTGCTGTAATGATATTCATTCGGTTAATTGCACTCACACAAAAGGTCAGTATTATAACAACAAGCTGTGCTTTAGCGAACTAAGCGATGTGTTTGATGCGTACGAGTTCAGCTTTGTGGCAATTCCGGCACAGAAAAACGCAGGTGTGATTAAAAGCTACCAAAATTTTAATGAGGAGAACAAGGATATGAAAGATATACTAAAGGCTCTTGAAAGTAAAGAGAAAGTTACGCTATCTGACTCTTCGTGCAAGAAGCTTCTTACTTACATAAACGAGCTTGAAATAGAAGCGTGTGACGGCAGACTTTACAAAGAAAGCCTTAAAAAGAGCGTTCTAAAGTCGATGAGTTTAGAAAGTCCTGAGATTTCTGTTGATACCTTCAAGGGAATCGTGGACAAGCTCAGCATCGAGGAACTCAAGGCTCTACAAAAAGGCTACAAAAAGAGCGCAAAAGAAGAGCCTATACTTCAGCTTAAAGGCTCTAATAAAGAGAAAATCGGTAAAACTACCGAGAAAAATAATCAGTTTACTATTTAACAGGAGGTCAATATGAATATTAATTTTTCAGGCTACAACGAAAACGTGGTTACATTTGAAATCGAAAATACAGATGTTGTGATGGGTACACCGGTGAAGATGAGTAAGTCCGGTACTGTCACAGCGTGTGAAGACGGCGAAAGCATCATTGGTGTCGCAGTGAATGTGAGAAACGGCTACGCAGCCGTTCAGCTGTCAGGCTATATTGAGATGCCTACAGATGAAACTTTTACTGTTGGTATGAATAACATCGTTTCAGCAGGTGCTACTAAGGTTAAAAGCGGTGCAAATGGCAAAGAATGCCTTGTTGTTTATGTTGATAACGGCGTTGTCGGTTTTATTCTTTAATTTTGAAAGGGAGTATGAATTATGGCATTATACGAAAATTTAAATCTTGAAAAGGGTATGTATCAGACTAAGGGCAAGAGCCTCACAGATGTACTCGAAAGCTTAGACCCTAGTTCAAATTATGTAGGCACTTCGCTTGAAGGCTTAGACGCTTTTTCTCGTCAGCTCAAGCGTTTTGATATCAAGGTATCAGGCGAGGGGTCAGACACAGTAGAGAAGTTTTTCCAGTGTTCAAACTCTGCGGCACTTTTCCCGGAGTATGTTTCACGAGCTGTAAAGCAGGGTATGGAAGAAGCGGATATCCTTTCTGACATCGTTGCTACTGTTACAACTATCGACGGTATGGACTACAGAAGTATTTCTTCGGATTTATCAGAAGATGACAAACAGCTTTCTATTGTTAACGAGGGTGCGTTCATTCCGTCAACATATATTAAGACTAACGACAATCTCGTGAAGCTTCACAAGCGTGGCAGAATGCTCGTTTCTTCTTACGAAGCACTTCGTTTCCAGCGCCTTGACCTTTTCACTGTTACTTTGAAGCAGATTGGTGCGTATATCGCACGCGCTCAGCTCAAGGACGCTGTGAAGGTTATTTTAGACGGTGACGGAAACTCGAACGCTTGTATGGGCATTGAAGCTACAGCTTCAGGTGAGATTTCCTACAATGACCTCATCGCACTTTGGGCAAAGCTCTCGCCGTTTACTTTAAACACTATCTTAGCCCCTACAGATGCTATGAAGAAGATTTTAGCTATGGGTGAAATGAAAGACGGTGCATCAGGTCTTAACTTCCAGGGTAGCGGTAAGATGGTAACTCCTCTCGGCGCTAACCTCTTACACACAGACGCTATTTCTGACAATCTCATCATCGGTATGGATAAAAACTGTGCGCTTGAAATGGTCAAGGCTACAGACGTTGTCACTGACTACGACAAGCTTATCGACCGTCAGCTTGAGCGTGCGACTGTAAGCTGTATTGCAGGCTTTGCGAAAATCTTCAAGGATTCTTCTATTAAGCTTACATACTAAAGGAGGGTGGCACCTTGAGTTTTAAAGATGTTGTTGACAGATTTGCTCTGGTGTCATCACTTGAGCAAGAAGAAGTTTCAAGGTGGGTTTTTGTTATCCTTGATTGCATAAACTATTTTGAGAGTATGTTAAAGGGTAAAAAGCTCACAGAAAGCGAAAGCAAGCGACTTTCCCACGCATGTGCCGTTTATGCGTATTACAAGTATTCGCTGTACAATTTTTCGGATAATTCGTCTAAATTCAAAGCAGGTGACATAGAAATCACTAAAGCGGAAAATCTCACTGATAAGGCTCATGCTATGTGGCAACAGGAGAAAAGCGAAATAAGCTATATTGTTGATTTCGATGATTTCGCCTTTATGAGGGCTTAGCTATGAGCTTTAAAAAAGACGTAGTAAATCTCATTAAAAGCTACGGCAGTACGATTTCTATCGAGCGTGAAAACGAAGAAGGTATTTTATCAAGGGCTTTTATACAGCCCTTGAGGTACCGCTCGAATGTGTACAAAGACCGTGCTATCTCAATCGGTGGGTTTACTGATGGAAGATATTACCTGTACTTAGGCTTGCCTGAAAATGAATTTAGTCGAAATGATAACGCAATAATATCCAGTAACGGCAAAAAATATACTGTACATACAAGCGAAAAATTTATGCTTTGTGACAAGGTGCTGTATGTATGGGCGGTGCTTAAACCGTACAAAGAGCAAAGGCGGGATGAATATGACACAGATTGAAAGTAACATCGATGCTTTGGTAAAACGGATTAAAAACGACGATAAGCTTAAAGACTACACCTTTGTGAAAGGCTTTTCAGCTTTTGACCATCCGAATCCTGTTAGCGGTTATCTCATCGCTGTTTCTACACTTGAGTCGCAGGTGCAGGACAGTTTCATCGGCGAAAACTTATCGGGCGGAGTAAAGGGAAGCATAGTAGACGTTATTGTGAAATTCAGGGTTTACTCGAAGAAAAATGACGGCGGTGACGGGCTTTTGTCTGTGTGCTGTGCTATAAGCGATGCGGTGAAAAACTGTGACACTCACAACGAATGTGGGGATATTAAAATCTCCTCTATTAGCTTTGATAGTGAAGCCGATACTGTTTATCGTGATGTGTTGCTTTCGCTTTCATTTTGTCTTTGTGAGGAGGTGGTGCTGTGAACACTTTGAAGATTACCAAAGGCGAAGATGTGAAAATCAGCGTGAACTACGATGAGCTGTATTTTGTGACTGATTTCAGCGCCAAAGAAGTGACAGATTTTTACAAAATCGAAGAGATATTAAGCCAAAATGTAGTTGACTATCTGAAGATGAAGACTGCTTATGTTCTGACTATCACGGCGCTGAGTCATTTTGATTCATCTGTGTTTGATAAGGATAATTTTACGCTCACAATCAATGTGGACGGATTGTTTTACCGATACTTTGGGTGTCGCCTTGTAAAAAAAGAACGCGACATAAAACCAAAGAAAGCAATTACCGACAAATATACGTTAATTGCGTCGCAGATGAGAGTAATGGAGGTGTAGTATGGAAGCTGAAAACTATTCAGTAGAAAAAGATGGCTTTGTGAAAAACGAAAGCTTTTCTGACTATGTTTTAGAAATATCAAATGAATTTGAACGAGACAGCAGACGCTACATCAGAGTGTTTTCTGAAGAAAGGGAGGTGGTGTGATGAAGCCGTGTGCAATGAGATTCAATGGCTTTACGTGGCACCACAACCCTAAAGAGCTTACTATAAAATGTAAAGATAAAATGGTGAAATACGGCGTTCCGTATTTTAAGGAATTCGTTGAGAGGTCTTACAACGAGGCTATGGTTGTCAGCGGTGTTGGTGAGCTTTACGGCGAAAGCTGTCTTGAGCAGTACGAAAAGCTTGAGCAGTTGTATAAAGACGGCAAATGCGGAATTTTGTGTTTGCCGTCGCTTAGGCCGTTTTATGCTTGCTTTGAGAAACTCAGCGTTGAAGCATCTACTAAGCCGTCTGTTCTTACATACAGTTTTACTTTTACACAGATAAAAGTAAAAGAAGATGCGGTTTTACTTTTACCGTCTGTTGTACTTGAAAAGGATTGCTCGCTTTTCGAGGTGTCCAGTGCTTACGATATCTCGATAGAAAAGCTTGTTAAACTCAACGAAAACATAATGTTTATCAATGAGCTTAAGAAAGGAACGGTGATAAGACTGTGTTGAGTTTTGTTTTTACAGATATTTTTGAGAATACGCTAAAAGAGTATCCGCTGAGTGTACGGATAAATATGGAGGAAGATGTTCCTGCGGACAGTCTATACGCCACTTTCAGGTATTTCGAGTGCAACGAGCTTAAGAGTGTAAAGGTTTACGACGAAAACGTGGTTGTTTTCACGGGAATTATTGATGAACAGATTACAGAAAGCAGTAGTGACGGCGATTTACTGAAAATCAGCGCACGAAGTTTAGCGGCGTTGCTTTTGGATAACGAGAGTGTCCCAATAAGCTACAATCACCCGAGCTGTAGTGTTATCGAGCAAAGACATTTAAAGCCGTTTTCTATATCTGCTTTGGAGAATAACAACGATACATATTTCGGCACTCACACAGTTTACAAAGGCGAGAGTAACTACAAGGCAGTTGAGGGCTTTTCAAAAAAGGTTTTCAAAAGTCCGGTCCGCGTAAATGAAAACGGAGAACTGAGTTTCAAGGGCATATTTAAGAACGAAAAAGTGGTGTTCTCAAATAGTGATGACGGTATATTTTATCACGGTTTTCTTGAGAACATAAGACGCTGTGAGCCAATTTCGAAAGTCAGGATAAAGGTAGTAAATTCCTCGGGATATCACACTGTACTGGAAAACGAAAGCGCTGTGAAAAAGGGGATAGTCAGAGAAAGATATTTAAACGCCGTGCTTACTGATACACCTGCTGTTTATGCTCAGTCTATTATTGAAAACAGTAACAAAAAAGCTTATTCTTTGACGCTAAAATGCAAGGGTCAGAAGCTTTACACATTCGGTTGTGATGCATTAGTTAAAGATTCTGTAAAAGGTGAAATAGATAACCTTTATGTGAGCGGTGTGAGGTATGAGCTTGGCAACAGTGGGGAGACTACCGTGGTTACTTTAAAAAGAAAGGAAGTCTGATATGTGGATTGCTGATTATGTGACAAGAAATAAAACTTCTCACAGCAACAGCAGTTGCGCAAACGTTACGGGAAGTGAAAATGGCGCTATAGCGTGTAGCGCCTATCTTGAACATCGCGATGTGCCGATAGTTGCACCTTACGGTGTGGTTTATAACCCTCCTGAAAACGAGAAATCGGCTATATTCAATATAGATGGCAGGTTTATGTGTCTGGGAGTTGAGTCACCGTGTGAAAATCTTCTGCCGGGTGAGTTGATGCTTTACTCAAAAGGCGGAGCGTCCATTGTACTTAAAAACGATGGCACGGTGCTAATCAACGGAAAGGTTTACGGTGAGTGATGGACGTAAAAATTGAAAACAGCGATATTGCATTGAATATGAAAGGCGAACCGATATACATAAACTTTGTTGAAGAAATCGCCCAGCGTGTGAAAATAGCCTGCTCCTTTGAAAAGGGAGAGTTTTGCTATGACAAGAATTTAGGTCGTCACCCAAGTGACATTGATTTTTACGAGGACGATGCAAAAGATAAGCTTGAGATGCTGTTCAAAGAAGCAAGCGTTGATATCGGATACACGGATTTAGAGGTTTTGAGCATAGAAAACTGCGATATGGGTCATATTGCTAAAGTGAAAGTAAAGTGTGGTGAAAACTACGCTGTGACGGAGGTGGTAGTTTATGAATAGTTATGAAGAAATACTTGGTTCAATGAAAGAAAAGTACGAAGAGCTTTCAAAGTCAACTGTAAGCGAGCAGTCTGATATTATGCTAAGGCTTAGGGTTCTTGCGGGTGAGATTTATAACAACCTTATTGCACAGGAGTTTGTGAAACGTCAGATGTTTGTGTCAAGCGCAACGGGTGAATACATAGATAAACACGCTTTGTCGCGAGGTTTGTACAGAAAGGAAGCTACAAAAGCTGTGGGCGAGGTTACCTTCTCGGTTTCGGTTGCTCCGGTAAGCGATATAATTATTGAAAAAGGCACTGTGGTATCCACTAAGTCAGAAGACGCGGTGTCGTTCGTTACCGATGAAACCGTGACTATCTACGCGGGAAACATGAACGCTACTGTTTCAGTTACTGCAGTAACCGGTGGAGCAAATCACAACGTGGCAGCAGAAAGTGTCACAGTGATTGTAACTCCTACATCGGGGGTGACATCGGTCACTAACACAAAAGCTATGAAAGGTGGTAGCGATGAAGAGAGCGACGATGAGCTAAGAGAGCGAGTTCTGAACTCTTACAGGGATATTCCTAACGGTACGAATGCCGCTTATTACAAGCGACTGGCGTTGTCTGTACCCGGAGTTTATTCCGCTTCCGTTGTTGCGGGCAAGAGGGGAGCCGGTACGCTGAATATTTATCTTGTAGGAAAGCAAAGTTCTCCTGTTGGCAAAGAGATTATCGAAGAAGTCCAATCCCTTGTTGATGAAAACCGAGAGCTTAATGTCGATGTTGAGGTTGTTTATGCTACAAAGTTATCGGTTGATTTCACGCTTAAGCTGAAGGTTGAACAGGGCTATAGCTTTGATGAGGTTAAAGCTCAGATAGAAAGCGATATAGCTATGTATATTGAATCCCTCGGTGTAGGCAAAGAAGTGCTGTTGTGCGATTTAGGAGAAGTTATTTATCACGTTGAGGGTGTCAAAAACTATGAGTTTGTCGATGCTTTCTGTGGTGATGTTTACCCTGAATCAAACGAATACTGTGTGCTATCACAACTTGAGATAACCGAGGTGAGCTGATGAGTAGTACATATAACACTATGAAGAATACTCTGGACAAGCTCAATCTGTACAGCTTTGAAGGTACTACGGTTGAAAATGAGCTAAAGGCTTATGCCTATGTTCTTGATAAGCTTAACGGGGATCTTGAAGAAATGCTTTGCGAGTGTTTTATTGATACCGCTGAAGGCTTCGGTCTTGCTAACAGAGAGATTGTCTTCGGAGAAGAGAAGTCCAATCTCGATGTATCCAAAAGACGTAAGATGCTCAAGCTTCGAGAAAGTATATGTATGAGCAGTTTTACTGTAGAAAAGATTAAAGAGGCAATAAGCAGTTTTGGCCTTGATTTTGTGATGACAGAATATCCGTCACAGTATATGGTGAGGGTTGATGCTGTGGGCGATTACTCGAAAAAAGAGCAAGCCTTTATACAAAAAGAAATTGAAAAAATAATACCTGCACACTTGACTGTACAGGTGATTTTTGGCGGTCCTACATGGGACGAGTCTGACGCAAAGAACAATAGCTTTACGGGTATAGATAGTCTCGATTACACATGGGACGAAATTGATAATATGGATTAAGGAGGATTTTTATGGGTGCAACTTCTTACACGCCTAATCTGGGCTTATGTGCGTGGCAGGGCAGTGACCGTCCAAAACGCACGGACTTTGTGAATGATAATGCGGTCATTGATGAAAAGCTAGGAGAACATCTGCTGAACGTAGGGGTACACGTTACTCCTGAAGAGAAAGAGCAGTACGCAAATCCGTACAAGGTGGTTAGTTATGTCGGCGACGGAGCCGCATCGAAAAGCATAGCGCTTTCAGAAAGCTATACCTTCGCGATAGTTTTTCAGAAGGATTCACCTGTTGCGACAATTGACAGCGAAAACAATGTGTTGTCACATTTCGCCGTAGTCGGCAGGCTTTTCGGTTCGTCTTCAAGTATGGTTATGAATTCGACTTCAATCACCGTAAAACAGGACACGACTGCAAGCTCTGGTGTGAAGAATAACTTCAACGAAAACGGCAAACAGTATGTGATGTTGCTTTTTAAATAACGCACAAAAAGAAAAAGCACCTACTGGTTTGTAGGTGCTTTGCGCTTTTTAGTGTCTTGCTCTGTATTTAGATGGTAAATCAATTTCAGCTGTATTGGCTTTGCTCATACGTTTTCTCTCAGCGTATCCCATACCATCGCTTGCGTAACGCTTTTTTTGATTGTAGCGACGATTGTAATCACTCTGTGTAGGATAATTCGAGTAATCACCGTAATCATCACGCGCGCGGTTTGAGTTGTGATGAGCCTGTCTTTGATTTAACTTATTGAGCTTCTTTTTGTATGTAGATGTGGCAATTATGAAGTACATAATGCCGATGATTGAAAGTCCGATTAAGATAAAGCCTGTGTAGATAATCCAGGTGCTATCGTCGTCGCTCTTTGTGTTATCCTTGATAGCGGAGAAGTCAAGAGCTTCAGCGTCTTTCTTAGAAGTGTCGAGTGTGATGTTATCCCACTTTGTTTCCTTTAATTCGGATTTGTTCAAATCAGAAGTGTCGTAAAGGTCAGTGTTCTCTTTTACGCTACCTGCGGAGTTTTCGATGGAGTTAACCATCTCGTCCTCATCGTAGAAGTAGAAGTCGTCACCGTCGTCATCGTTATAGTAATTGTCGTCTGAGCTTTCTTGTTCACCGCCACCTGTAGTCGGGTCGGTTACACCCGGGTCAATGGTTGGTTCAATCTCACCACTGGTAGGTGTAACAGGTGTGTCAGTAGGAATAACAGGCGGGTCGGTTTGGATAACAGGTGCGTCAGTAGGGGTTACCTCAACACTTGGACTCTCGATTCCTGCTGTAGCGTAAACGTTTATTGAAACTGCCACAAACAACATCAAAAGTGTAGCTATAACTGAAAGTACTTTTATTCTTCTGTTCATAATATCACTCCCCTTGTATGGTGTGCATTCTTGATTAAGAATATAAGCTAAAGTCAGTATTACTCTTCAAACATTGAAGGGGTGTACTTTGAAACAGCTTTGCTGATTTCAACGTCGAGGGATTTTGCAAGGTCGTCGATGTAGGTCTGGAATTCGTCAGCCTTCATGCTACGTAAAACAGAAGTTCTGTTAGTGTCGTCCTCGATGTAGTTCTTAACCTGATTCTTGATAGGATCTTTGTAGAAGAGGTACATAATTTTTGAATCATCTTCGCCGATAGTTTTGTAAGAAGCTGTACCTTCTTTAAGCTCCTTGATAGCAGAAACTAAATCCTCGCCGATAGAGCTTTCGTCTAAGATTTCAACGTTAGAAACACTTGGGTCAGATTCTAACTCAAAGTCTTTAGTGAACTTCTTTGTGATGTCAGCGATTTTAGCGCCACTATTTAAAGAAGAAACGTAGCCTTTGTAGTTGTTCTCAATCTTCTTGATTTCGCTTTCGGAGAGCGCCTCGTTTGAAGAAAGAGTGCCGCCTTCCTGATCGGAAGTAGCTTCTACAGTATTGTAGAGGTTAGTTGAGAAGTAAGTGTAGCTTGTGTAGTTGTCAGTGAAGTACTTTGTGAGTTCTTCGTCTGTAACAGCCTTTTCGCCTCCCTCATTGTAGAGAATGTCGAAAACAATCTCCTGCTTAGCAGATGTGAGGTAGTAGTATTCGAAAGATTCGTATGAAACACCGAGTGGCTCGAAAATATCCTTGTAAGGGTTGATGTACTGTTCGCCGTACATCTGGTAGTATGGGCCGTAGTCCCAGTACTCTTTAGCAGAAGCTTTGTAGCCATTTTCAGTAGTCTGGTCCATAGTTGCGCCTAAACGCTCGTACTCTTTATCTACAGCGAGTAAAGTGCGTAGCATTCTGTCAGCTTCGTCTGTAATCCACTGGTCAGCAGTAGCAGTAACACCCTTGTCGTCAGTAATCTGTACCTTGAGGAAAGATTTTTCGCCGTCATAGGTGCCGTTTTCTGAGTCATAACCCTCTGTCTGCTGAGCGTAAGACTGAGCCTGTGAGTAAGCGTTGTAAAGTGCGTAAATGTAAACACCGAGAGCAAGCTCGTTGTCGCCCTCTTTGTAAGAATACTGAGGAGTGAGTGAGCAAGCAGCTGTTGAAAGTGCGATAACCATACATAAAATTACCGCAAGAAACTTAGTAAAATTTTTCATAGTTTTTTACCGTCCTTTTATAAAATTAAACGTACTAAGCTATTATACATAAAAAAGTAGAATTTGTCTACAAATTGTGTGAAAAAAAGCAAATGTTCACAAATAAAACACAATCCGCAGGAGAAAAAGGGTGAAAAATCAGCTGAATATTTCTTTTAAAGCATTAAGAGGGTCGATTTTCTCTTTGTAGCGAACCGCGATGTACGGTTTGTTTGTAGCTGAAAGCATCGCCTGACCCTTGAGTTTTGAGATTAGTGTGCCGACTTCTTCACGTTTTATGGAATCGATGTATAAAAGAATATTGTTTTCATTTTGCTTGATTTCGTATATGCCCATTGAAATAGCCTTGTTTCTGATGAGTGCTATATCAATAAGTCCCATAACTGATTTAGGAATGTCGCCGTAACGGTCTAAAAACTCGTCGATTACGTCGAGCGAGTCTTCTTTTGTGCGGATATCGGCAATTCTTCTGTAAGCATCGAGTCGTCCTGAGAGATTTTCGATATAATCTTCAGGAATATGAGCCTGAACCATAACATCGATAAGACAGTCTTTTTCGACAGTATCCTGAGATTTTTCGCCTTTTTCCTCCTGTACAGCATCGTTTAAAAGTTTCAAATACATATCGTAGCCGACGTCTTCCATGTGACCATGCTGTTTAGCACCGAGAAGATTGCCCGCACCTCGAAGTTCAAGGTCACGCATAGCGATTTTAAATCCTGAGCCGAATTCCGTGAACTCTCGTATAGCGTTTAAACGCTTTGTTGAAATTTCACTTAGTACCTTACCACCGTTAAAAGTGAAATAAGCGTAAGCACGTCGCGGAGAACGGCCAACTCTACCACGAATCTGGTGGAGCTGAGAAAGACCGAAACGGTCAGCGTTTTCGATGATAAGAGTGTTGGCGTTAGGCAAGTCAACACCTGTTTCGATGATGGTGGTACACACCAGAACATTTACTTCCTGCTCAAGCATCTTGCGCCATACATCGCTTAGCTCGCTTTCGCTCATTTTACCATGTCCCACAGCGACATTTGCTTCAGGAATGGCGGCAGAAATTTTGTTTGCTTTTGATACAATAGTTTCTGTGTTGTTGTGAAGATAGAATACCTGACCGCCACGACGGATTTCTCGTCTTATAGCCTCATTTATTACAGCGTTATCGTGTTCAAGAACATAGGTTTGGACAGGTTTTCTGTCGAGAGGCGCCTCTTCGATAACCGACATATCACGAATTCCGCTCATAGCCATATTGAGAGTTCTCGGTATAGGGGTAGCGGAGAGAGTGAGTACATCGACGTTTTTGCACACTTCCTTGAATCTTTCTTTGTGAGCGACACCGAAACGTTGTTCTTCGTCAATGATTACGAGTCCCAAATCTCTGAATTCAACGTCTTTCTGAACTAAACGGTGTGTGCCGATAACCATATCAATCTCACCGCGTTTAAGTTTCTTTAAGATTTCTTCCTGTTGCTTTTTAGTTCTAAAACGGGAGAGCAGTTCAACTCTCACTGGGTAGGTGTCAAAACGCTTCAATACCGTCTGGTAATGTTGCCACGCAAGAATTGTGGTAGGGCATAAAAACGCGCATTGTTTTGAATCACTTACGCACTTGAAAGCGGCTCTGAGTGCCACTTCGGTTTTGCCAAAGCCTACATCGCCGCAAAGCAGTCTGTCCATTGGAGCTTTTCTCTCCATATCTCCCTTGATTTCCTTGCAACAGCGCAGCTGGTCAGCGGTTTCGTCAAACTCGAAAGCTGTTTCAAAATCACGTTGCCATTCGCCGTCCTTTGAGAAAGCAAAGCCCTCAGCCTGCATACGCTGGGAGTACAGCACTATGAGTTCTTTTGCCATATCTTTTACAGCGGATTTTACACGGGATTTGGCTTTTTGGAAATCTTGCGAACCTAATTTGTTGAGTTTGACTTTGCTTTCTTCACGCGGTCCGATGTACTTTGCGACTAAGTCAAGCTGAGTAACAGGAACATAGAGCATATCGCCCTTTGCGTACTCGATTTTGATGTAGTCTTTTACAACTCCTTGGACGTCGATTTTGTGGATACCTTTGAAAAGTCCGATACCGTGGGTTGAGTGTACAACATAATCACCCGCACTAAGGTCAGAAAGCGAGTAAATCTGCTGAGCGTTTTTAGGAGTTTTGCGACGTTTTACGCTCTTTGAGTAGGTCAAAGCACGTGAGTATAAAATGAAGTTTTCGCTAGTGTACTCAATGCCCGAAGAAAGTAAACCCTCGACGATGTGAATTTTACCTTTTTCGCATTTTTCGAGATTGTCGTAAAAACGTGCAGGATAGCCCTTTTCACTTAATACTTCAGCTAAATTCTCTCCTGCTTTCTTAGTGCCTGCTAAGACTACTATCGCGTAATCTTTGTAGGAAATCTCCTCGAAATCCTCCATAAGCGATGAGGCAGTACCGTTGAAAAGTGCGTTTTGCTTTGCGCTGAAATTTATAAGCTCTGAAATATCCGTGTCGTAACCACCGTGTGAGAATGTGTCAAGATAAACGGTGGGGTGGGTAAGAAGCTTGTTCATACACTCGTTGTAGTTAAGAGAGTAACTTTCAAAACCACGACACAGCACACCTTCTTCGAAAAGTGAACTTATCTCGGTTTTTCTGTATGCATCAAACGATTTCATTCGTTCTTTTGTCGCTTTGATTTCGCTTACAAAAACGAGTGCATTATCGTCAAGATAATCAAAAAGAGTAGCAGGTTTTTCGTAGATTGTTGTGATGTATTTGTCTATGTTGGAAAGGGTAAGGTTATCGCTTAGCATATCTGCTTCTTTGAGTAGAATCTCCTTAGCCTTTGCGTTTTTTTCGGTTTTCAAGTATGACGCTTTTTTGCGGATTTTCTCAATTAAAGCGTTTTTGTCTTCAATCAGAACCTCGGTTGACGGAGTGAGCAAAATTTTCTCGCAGTAGTCGGTGCGTCGCTGAGAAAGTGGGTCGAAATAGTTTATTGTGTCAATCTCGTCGCCCCAAAATTCAATTCGAACGGGCAACTCACAGTCAGTCATAAAAAGGTCAACAATACCGCCACGTACCGCGAATTGTCCGACGCCCTCGACTGTATCTGTTCGCTCGTAACCAAGTAGTAATAAAGAGCTAATCAGCTCGTCGATTTTAACGGTGTCGCCTGACTGTAAAGAAAGGGACGCCTTTTTTAATACTTCTTTTGGGATAGTGTACTGCGAAAAAGCGTCTAAGCACGCGATTACAACGTCGCACTCGTGTCTTATGAGTTTTGAGAGAACGTTTAGTCGCTGATGCTCGTATTCGTGAGATTCGCCCTCGATATTCATAAAGGTGAAATCTCTCGTCGGGTAAACACAGGCTGCAAGACCCATAGTGCATAGGTCGTTACAAAGTGTCTGTGCCACCTGCTCGTTTTCGACAGCACAAAAGGCTCTGACATTTTTAAAATGGCAGAGCGACGAAATGATATTTGCTTTGTGAACACCTGAAACGCCTACTACGGCGCAGGGTGAGTTTTCACTGAGCGTACTACTCAGGGTAGCAAAGCCCTTAGTGCTTTGCATAACGTGGTCTAAGAACTTCATTGTAGTTTACCTCAGTATTATATTATGCTTTGATAACAATAATTATCAAGAGTTGTAAAGATTCATAGCGCGGTCGATGTTACCGTCCACCATATATGATACAGCGTCAACGATGTTATCAAGAAGCGGTGCCATGAGTTTTTTGTCAGCATCACTAAAGCGTGAGAGTACCCATTTCTTCAAATCGTACTCAGGGTGAGGCTTTTTGCCGATGCCGACTTTGATTCTAGGAAAATCCTGCGAACCGCTAAGGTAAATGATGTTTTGCATACCTTTCTGACCACCGTCAGAACCTTTTCTTCTGATACGCATTTTGCCTACATCAAGCGAAATATCGTCAAAAATAACGATGACGTTCTCGGGTTTTATCTTGTAGAAATTCATCGCTTCAACAACCGCCTGACCCGACAGATTCATAAAGGTTGACGGCTTCATAAGTAAACAGCGATGGGAGTTTATTTCACATTCGCCTATAGTGGACTTGAACTTGATTTTATTGATTTTGCAAGAAAGCTTTTCTGCCATATAGTCGAGTGCTATAAACCCGCAGTTGTGACGTGTGTTTTCGTACTCTTTTCCTGGGTTTCCAAGTCCTACTATAAGATATTCGATTTTACCTACAGGGGCTTTTGCTTTAAATTTTGAAAACATAATAATCTCCGAAAAGTTTTTTGAAGATGAAAAGAGGGTGCGCTTGGCACCCTCGATTTGTTGATTAAAGGAACATTGGGGAAACTGGCTTGTCCTCGTAAATTCTCTCGATTGCTTCAGCGAAGAGTGGAGCAACTGAAAGAATGGTGAACTTATCGAGCATCTTGTCCTCAGAGATTGGAACAGTATCGAGTAAGATACACTCTTTGATAGCACTGTTCTTAATTCTCTCGATAGCAGGACCTGAAAGAACTGCGTGAGAAGCACAAGCGTAAACTTCAGTAGCGCCGCCCTTTTCAACGATAGCGTTAGCTGCGTTACAAAGTGTACCTGCTGTGTCAATCATATCGTCAACGAGAATAACCTTTTTGCCTTCAACTTCACCGATGATGTTCATAACCTCAGAAACGTTAGCACGCTGTCTGCGCTTGTCAACGATAGCGATAGGGCAACCGATTTTAGCAGCGAAGTTTCTTGCTCTTGTTACTGAACCAAGGTCAGGAGATACTACAACGTACTCGTCGTTGTGACCTGCGATTTTGTTTCTCATGTGTTCAGCGAGCATAGGAGCGCCTACGAGGTGGTCAACAGGAATGTTGAAGAAGCCCTGAATCTGAGCTGCATGGAGGTCCATTGTTAAAACTCTGTCAGCACCAGCTGCAGTGATAAGGTCAGCAACGAGCTTAGCTGAGATTGGATCTCTTGCCTTTGACTTTCTGTCCTGTCTAGCATAGCCGAAATATGGCATAACTGCTGTGATAGAAGAAGCAGAAGCTCTCTTCATAGCGTCAATCATAATGAGAAGTTCCATTAAGTTGTCGTTAACAGGTGAGCAAGTTGACTGTACGATAAAGCACTCGCTACCACGAACAGACTCGTGAAGAGAAACCGCAATTTCACCGTCTGAGAAAGTAGCGCAATCGCTTTTACCGAGTGGCAAACCAAGACAACCTGCGATACCCTGAGCTACCTCAGGATTAGAGTTGAGTGTAAAAATCTTGATGTCCTTACCATGTGCATTCATTTTGATTATTCCCCTTTTTGTTTGATGTGATATATGTGAAAAAATTATTGACGATAATGTTGGTGCTACGCACGCTGGACGTCGAGTTCACCGTCGTGTGAATGTAACGGTTATGTGTATCGGTACGATGAGGGCATCGTACCCTACATTATTTGTAACCCTTAGCTATAGCAATCTGGTTTAATTCTTCGAGCTGCTGTGGGTCGTTTGCGCCCAATACAGTGTCAGGTGAAGAAGCAGTAAATGCGCCGACAGTCTTGCCGTTTTTCAAAAGAAGTTTTAACGCATCAGGGAGGTAGTATTCAGCGGCAGCATTGTCAGCTGTGATAGAGTCGAGTACTGAGAGCAAATCTTCAGTATCGAACCAGTAACCGCCTGAGTTCACTTCCTTGATTTTGAGAATATCTTCTGATGCTTCTTTTTGTTCAACGATAGCGTTTAGTGAACCGTCCTCGTTTCGTACGATTCTGCCATAACCTGTTGAGTCCTCAAGTACAGCGGATATAACAGTAGCGGAAGCATTGTTTTTATCGTGCTGACTAAAAGCGTCTGCGATAGTGTCTTTATCCATAAACGGAGCATCACCGCAAAGTATAACAACGTCGCCTTTGTTTTCTTTTAAGAAATCTTTAGCCATCATAACAGCGTGTCCTGTACCAAGACGCTCTGCCTGATAAACTGTTTCAACCTTGTAAGGAAGAGTTTCTACATACTCCTCGATACACTCTTTCTTGAAGCCTTTTACAACGCAGATGTTCTCAACACCCGCAGCTCTTACCGAGTCGATAACCCACTGAAGCATCGGTTTGCCCAGCACCTCACTCATAGGCTTTGGTTTATTTGACTTCATTCTTTTGCCTTCGCCACCGGCGAGAATAACAGCACACTTAGCCATAACGCACCTCGCATAGTTTCAGATGTTATTATTATCGCATATATTTGTAAAATTTCAAGTTTAATTTGAAAATTCGATTTAAATTAAACAATTTTCACAATATCACCAAAAAAAACACCTAAGTTTTATAAGTTTTTTTTGAAATATATTATAGAATTTTAGTAACATATTTGTTATAATATGGACAGGCATGTTTAGGTCATAGTAAAAAACGCATTATAATCGTTTTATATGGCGGCCTATTAACAATATTTTTAGGAGGTTGATTCCAATGAGTCACAAGTTTGTTTACCTCTTCAAAGAGGGCGACGCTACAATGAGAGAGCTTCTCGGCGGTAAAGGTGCTAACCTTGCTGAGATGACAAAACTCGGTCTTCCTGTACCACAGGGCTTCACAGTATCTACTGAGGCTTGTACACAGTACTACGAGGACGGTAGAAAAATCAATGCGGATATCCAGGCTGAGATCATGGAAAACATCACAAAGATGGAAGAGATCACTGGTAAGAAATTCGGCGATAAAGAGAACCCACTTCTCGTATCAGTTCGTTCAGGTGCTAGAGCTTCAATGCCTGGTATGATGGACACAATCCTTAACCTCGGTCTTAACGAGGACGTTGTTGAGACAATGGCAGAGATGTCAGGTAACCCACGTTGGGCTTACGACTGCTACCGTCGTTTCATCCAGATGTACTCTGACGTTGTTATGGAAGTTGGTAAGAAATACTTTGAGCAGCTCATCGACGAGATGAAAGAAGCTAAGGGCGTTACACAGGACGTTGACCTTACAGCTGAAGATCTCAAGACTCTTGCTGAGCAGTTCAAGGCTGAGTACAAGTCAAAGATCGGTTAGGGCTTCCCAACTGATCCAAAAGACCAGCTCAGGGGCGCTGTTGAGGCTGTATTCCGTTCATGGGATAACCCAAGAGCTAACGTATACCTTCGTGACAACGATATCCCAGATTCATGGGGTACTGCTGTTAACGTACAGATGATGGCATTCGGTAACATGGG
>JAFTYK010000001.1 GCA_017464765.1 Ruminococcus sp. | reverse complement strand
TAGGCAAAAAGAAACCCCTTAAGGGGTAGCCTGAGATAGTAATGCGGTCGGCAAACTATTCAGTACCCCTTGAGGGGATATGCTTGTAAAATGCCCTTATAGGGCTTACTCAAGCCTCCGGCTTAGCCGGAGGTTCTGACTTTGATTTCAGTTGTACACTGACTTTAAATACTCAAGGAAATTGTCATTAAGTAAAAACTCGATTTCCGAAGGGTTATCAGGAAGTGCAATAACTATCTGTTTATTATACTTGATGATATAGCCATCATATATGGCACCCTTGAGCTTTCGTATGTTTTTAAGATTGAGTCCTGAATTTGATATAGCACGCGACAAAACGGTGATGAGGTTTTCACTGTCGTTTACAGAGAAACCACCGATTATGAAAACCAGATTACAAAGGGTAAGGCTCTCACAAAGAGTTTCGCCGAGTTTGGTTGGTAAAACAGAAGCTATAACACGGTTAGGAGATAAATCAATTGTTTTAAGCTTGTTTTTGAGAGCTTTCTCGCAATATGAAGTTTTCCGTGATTTGTAAAACAGGACATCGTATTTCATACTTTGCTCCTTTATTTTTTGAGTGTTGCCTTGAAATCAGGATAGATAGTCATACTCATAGTGACATTGTTAAGATCCAAACCATCGGTTTGCCAGCCTGTGAAGGTGTAATCATAGTATGCGTCGCTAGGAAGTTTTGGTGTTCCCGGTGGAATTGTGACTGAATCGCCCTCAACAACGTTTGTGGTGTAGTATTCGGTGCCGTCCCAGTTAACAAACTGAACTTCGTAAGTATATAAAACAGGCTCGGTAGCGATTACTTGTCCGCTTTCGTCGGTAGCGACAGTCGGATTAGCGGCGATTGTTGCTGTCAGAATCTCACTACCTTCCAGTTTTCCACTTCCGTCATACCAGTTGATAAGACCCTTTGAGTAAGCTTTTTTGAATGTGAGTACTTCAGGACGTGTACCGCCTCTGCTACGATAGTAAACATCAGGGAAGACAGGGTTTGAATTCAGTGTAGCAATTTCGATATTTACATCAGGCTTTTCGCCTTCTCTTAGTTTTCTTGCTACAACAACAGTACGCCAGTTATTGAATTCATAACTACAGGTTGAAAGTGTCAGAATCTGGTCATCTTCGTTGATCATAACAGGGCAGTTTATAAGCGAACGCATTCTGACATTATAAACAAAGTTCATAAACTCAGCGTCTGACAAAAAGCTTCCCTGCATATAGTTGAAGAATTCGCCGTGGTCGTAACGTGTGTTTGTTTTGAAAATAGAGATAATCTTGTACTGGCTGTCTTCTTCTGGTGTATTGAAGGTGATGACAGGATGCTTTTTGTAGTAGTCAAGGTTACCCTTAAGATCACCGTAATTAAGTAATGCGTGGTACATTGAACCGTCTGGCATATTATGTGCATGGGTTACAATGTTTCGGGATTTGACTGATTTTTTTGAACGATAGTCGATGAACACACTTCCGTGACCATTGGTTTCTTTTTTGTAGCTACGCCACAAATAGTACTGTGAGTCGGCGTTATCGCCTTTATGTTCTAACACAGGATAGTCGATTTTTGTGCCATCAAGTGTAATCCATGCGACGATTTCTTTGTTGATTTTCTTTAAAGCGTCCCAGTTTTGCATGCGCTTTTTATCTTTATTTTCGTCACCTGATTTATCGTAGGCAATATCGTGGATTTCTGCTGTTATCTGTGAATTCAGATAAGGCTGAATGACATATTCATTCAGAAGGTATCCCGCGGCTACCAAAAATGCGATAAGCGCAAAAATAGTTATCCATTTTTTTAGTTTGGTATTAGGAGAGTCGTATTTGTGAGGGATAAAGCTACTGATAAAGCCTTCCTTTTTAACTTTCTTTTCAGTGTAAACAAAGCCGTCAGGAGTGTCACTGAGATTTTTTTCGAAGATGTTCTCAGCTTTAGTTACTGCGTCACTTACAAGCTGAGATAATTCGCAATCTGTGAGAGAGCAAACAGGCAATACTAAAAACTTTTTCTCATAGATTCTGAAACAAAAACCAGGATATCCGTTTCCTAAATCAGGTATAGTGGAAATTCTGATTTTAGCACTTTTGTCTTTATTCTCTTCATCAGGAATTATAGTTTCTTCAACCGATTTTATGTAGCTGACAAAGAGATCTTTGAAACTGCTCGCATTAGTAGTGTCGAGCGCGTTTACAAAGATGTTGTAATCGGGAGCGTTATCGCTTTTAGCTGATTTGTTTAGAGCGTTTTTAATAGCTTTACTATCAGCTTTTATGTCGGTGTTAAATACTACTCTGATATCTTTCTTGTACAGCATCGCTGCTATATTGTCAATGCTTTCATTGAAAAGCTCGGCATCAGCTGTGCTTTTTTGTACAGAGTAAATTTCGCAGTTATACATCATTTCTGCACTTCCTTTATTTTGGTTTCTATTGGAATTAAGGATTAAGGGTTTATGATTGTAAGCTTGACATTTTTCACTGCATCTTCGATGAGTTCACTCAACTTTGCTTCTTGTTCGGCAAGTTTAACGAATTTAAGCACAGGACGTGTGCGAGGATGTTTCGGAGTGAACACGGTACAGCAGTCCTCGTATGGTTCGATGGAGGTTTCAAAAGTACCGATTTTACGTGATATCTGAATAATCTCTTCTTTGTCCATACCGATAAGCGGTCTGAAAACAAGCATCGAAGTAGCTTCATCGGTACAAGCCATAGCGTGTATTGTCTGGCTAGCTACCTGGCCTAGGCTTTCACCTGTGATGAGAGCTGTGCAGTCGTTGTTTTTAGCAACGATTTCGGAAATCTGCATCATAAGACGACGCATAATAATTGTGAACAATTCTTCAGGACACTTATCGCGGATAGTTTCCTGAATTTTTGTGAACGGTACGGTGTACATATTGATAGAGCCACTGTATCGGCTGACAAGCTTTAACAGCTTTTCAACCTTTAAGTGAGCGCGCTCGCTCGTGTAAGGAGGGCTTGCAAAGTGGATAGCTGTAAGACGGATACCGCGCTTTGACATCATATACGCCGCAACAGGAGAGTCGATACCGCCTGAGATAAGAATTGCAGCGTTGCCACCGGTTCCCACAGGGATACCACCCTGACCGCGAAGCGTCTTGCATCTTACGTAAGCGCCAAAATCACGTACCTCAACGGTTACTGTGATTTCGGGATTCTTAACATCAACCTTAAGGTGTGGAAAATGCTCGAGGAGTTTACCTCCCATAGTCGCTGAAATCTCAGGAGATTTGAGTGGAAATTTCTTGTCCGAACGCTTAGATTCAACTTTGAAAGTTTTAGCACCCATAAGCTCGTCGTAGAGATAGTCGGGAGCTTTTTCTAAAATATCGTCCATATTTTTCTCGCACACCAAAGCACGTGAGAAAGCGACGATACCGAAAACCTGAGATACTCTTTCGCAAACATCGTCGAGGTCGATATCTTCACTTACAGGTTCTATGTAGATGGTAGATTGAGCTACTGAGATATTGAATTTTCCCAAGTCGTGGATACGGTGCTTGAGGTTTTTGATGAGTACATCTTCAAAATTACGGCGGTTAAGGCCTTTTAAGGCGATTTCGCCAACTTTGATAAGTATAATTTCTTTCATAATATATCCTTTATTTTATTTTAGCGAGGGTATCAATGCCTCGTTTTAGTGATTCTAAAAATGCGTCAACATCAGCTTTGTCATTATATTTACTAAAGCTGATTCTAAGAGAAGAGTCTATCAGTTTATCTGAAAGACCTAAAGCTTTCAGCACATAGCTTTTCTTACCTTTAGCACATGCAGAGGAGCTTGAAACATAAACGTCGCTTTGCTCCAAGTGATGAAGCATAGTTTCGCTTTTTATACCTTCTGCTGAGATGTTCAGAACGTAGGGGAGGGCATTATCGCTTGAGTTAATAGTAACGCCGTCGATTTTTTTAAGCTCATCTTTAAGATAAGTGTTCAAAGCGAGGACGTGTTCACGATTAGCTATTATGTCGAATTCTTCGACCGCCACACCAAACGAAGCTATAAGAGGAGCGCACTGCGTACCAGGACGAACTTTTCTTTGCTGTTCACCGCCGTAAAGCAGAGGAGTTATTCTCGCTCCTTTTTTTATATACAAAGCTCCGACACCTTTAGGTCCGTGTACCTTGTGAGCGCTGACACAAAGAGAGTCCACGTTCCATTTCTTAGGTTTAAGTACCATTTTGCCATAAGCTTGTACAGCGTCACAATGAAAATGAGCGTCAGGATTTTTGCGTTTAACGATTTTGCCGATACGCTCGATGTTCTCTATAGAGCCGATTTCGTTGTTAACCGCCATAACGGATACTAAGATAGTGTCGCTGTCGACTGCTTCTTCGAAAGCAGAAGGCGGGACAACTCCGTCTTTGTCAGGATACAGGTAAACAACAGTGAAACCATCATTTTCGAGTTTTTTACACGCTTCTAAAACCGAGCTGTGTTCAATAGCGGTGGTTACGATTTTTTTACCCGAACGTTTTTTAGCTTGAGTTACACCGAAAATAACAGTGTTATTCGACTCAGTCGAGCCACTCGTAAAATACAGCTCGTCTTCTTCTACCGAAAGGGAGGAAGCTATGGCTTTATAAGCTTTGTCAAGCTTAAGTTCAGCTGATAGTCCCTTTTTATGTAGTGAACTAGGGTTTCCGTATTCAACTGTCATCATTTCTAGTGCCATCTTTGCCGCTTTTTCTGATGTCACGGTTGTAGCACTGTTATCAAGATAATGTTCAGCCATATTATGTCCTTTACTCACTCTAAACGCTTCTTACCTATTATAATACATTTTTACATTATATATTATAACTTTTTGTAAACTTATTTGCAAATACAGTTTTGTAACTTATAAACCGCTAAATTATGGGAAAAATAGCTTTGGTGATGAATATGGTAAGTAAGAAAAAATATAGTAAAATGGTCGAAAAACAAACAAAAAACAGTCCAATAATTAAGGACTGTTTAAAAGCGTTTCTGATAGGCGGTGCGATATGCTCTTTAGGTCAGGTTGTTATGAACATTTATATGTCACTGGAGCTGGAGAAAAAAGAGGCGCAAACACTCACTTCTGTGACACTTGTGTTTCTTGGCGTACTGCTTACTGCTTTTCATTTGTACGAAAAAATCGCTAAGCACGGCGGAGCAGGAACTCTGATCCCAATCACAGGTTTTGCAAATGCTGTTTCATCTCCTGCGATTGAATTTAAGAGTGAGGGCTTTATCTTAGGTGTAGGTGCGAAGATGTTCACTATCGCAGGACCCGTGATTGTTTACGGAACGGTTGCGAGTGTAATTTACGGTGTGATTTACTATATAACTACGTTGTTTTAACATAAAAGCTCCCTTTACACAAGGGAGCTTTTTCTTCAAAGTTGGCTTAATGAATATATCACAGCATCTGGGCGAGTCTGATAGCACCGTTTTTGAGAAACTCGATGTTCTGTTCTCTATAAATTACATCTCTTTTTGTGTGGATTCTGTCCATATATAATACGCCGAAGAACTTTGATTTCTTTAACGCTGAAACACCGATACCACCTTCGAAAACAGCGTTGTCTGACGGGTAAAAAGCGCTTTTAGCTATGTCAACGGTGACATCAGGTGTTGAGACAAAAGCCTTATCCAAGATGTCCGCATATTTTCTTGTAGTTCTTTTTAGTGCGAACAGCATCGTTTCTCCGTCGGATACACAGTCGAAATTAAGAACAAGTGAGCTTTTCTTTATGTTTTTGTGTTTAGAAGCGAACGATGACGAGCCGATAAGCCCTGCTTCCTCGAGGTCGAAGAAAACGAAAGCTACCTTATCCTTCAGGTCTTCAGGTAGGTTGGTCATAATATCGAGCAGGGTTGTGACACCTGAAGTATTATCATTTGCGGTGTGTTTGTTCGCAGGACCTAATATCATAAGGAAAAGAAGAATCAAATATACAATAAAGGCAAAATCCATTCCGGTGTCAGTAGCAAAGTCAGCGTTCATATTACAGAGCATAAGAATTACTGTCAGCGCTATTCCAACCGCTAATGAGCAGACAACAAAACCTGCTACAACTAAAAGTTGATACATTAGATAGACGAAAAAGTTTTTCGGTGTGATGAAGTTAGGAAAAGGCAGTCTTGCGCAGGTGTCATAATGAGCGGTGTAAAGGACTTTTGCTTTGTCAGGGTTACCGATGACGATGTTTTTAGCACCGAAGCTCCCTTTTTCTATTTTAAAATCATAACCGTAACGGTCTGAGATTTGCTTTACATATTCAATGAAAGCGGTTCTCTGCTTTTTAGTTTTTCTTACTTGGTATTTTTCGAAAATTTCTTTAGTGGTTTCTGTCATATTAATCCCCTTTAGTAGTTATATTTCTTTTTGTTTACTATGAACATTATTAGAGCGATAATGAGGGCGCAAAGTTCTGCACACGCTATTGAACCCCATATCCCGTCGACTGAGAAGAAGAGCGGAAGTATCAGCACAAATGCAACCTGAAAAATAACGGTTCTAAGCACTGAGATTATAGCTGAGACAAGACCGTTGTTTAGGGCTGTGAAAAATGATGAGCCGAACATCGGGATACTTGCGAAGAGAAAAGAGAACGAGAAGAAGAAAAATCCTCTGATTGTGAGGTTCAGTAGCTCTTCATCGTATCCTACGAAAAGAAGGGATAATGGACGAGAAAGTGCTAGTGCCAGTACAAACATAAATACTGATGAGACGGTGAGGATTATGATGCTTCGCTTTAGGATACCTTTTAGTTCATCGTGATTTTGCGACCCGTAGTTATATGAAACGATAGGCGCTGTGCCAAGACAGTAGCCGATGAATATCGACAGGAAAATCAGGTTTACGTACATAAGAACACCATATGCCGCAACACCATTTTCGCCGACATATTTCATAAGCTGAGCATTATAAAGCATGCTGACAAGCGACATTGATATATTTGACAAAAGCTCTGACATACCATTGTAACAGGTGCGGTATAGTACCCATAGGTCGAATTTAGTTTTCGTTAGTTTAAGCAGACTGCTGTTCTTTTTCGAGAAATAAATTAGAGGGTAAATTCCGCCGATGAACTGGCTGATAGCTGTGGCACTAGCAGCGCCCGCAAGTCCGAAGTCAAATACAGCGATGAAAAGCCAGTCGAGTATCATATTTGCTACACCACACAAAAGTGTCATATACAGCCCAAGCTTCGGTTTTTCCGCTGTGACGAAAAAGCTCTGAAATTCAAATTGAAGTACAAAGAACACAATTGAAGCGCATAAAATCCTGCCGTATAATACACAGTTTGTGAGTAGTTCTCCCTGAGCTCCGAGTAAAATTGATATCGGGCGCATAAAAATGAAAGCTAAAAGAGATATCACTACGCTTAGAATAATAGAGATATAAACAAGAAAGGAGAACTGTTCATTCGCTTTTTTGTTGTCGCCTTCGCCCATAGTTTTTGCGACCAGAGCGCTTCCGCCCGTACCGAACATAAAGCCTATGCTTCCCATTACCATAATGAAAGGCCAGATGAGATTTAGCGCAGCAAAAGGAGTTTTGCCTACATAGTTTGACACAAAGTATCCGTCCACTACGCCGTATATAGAGGTGAATATCATCATAGCAATCGATGGGAGGGTGAAGCGTATTAACTTTTTGTATGTAAAGTGGTGTGAGAGTCCGATTTTTGCTTTAGTCATTTTTAATCCTTACTGTGATTTCCCCTGTTGAAAGTGTTGTTAAGCCGTTTTCTGTTTTTATAATCAGTCCGCCATTTTCATTGATGTCTATTGCGGTAGCAGATTTTGTTACACCTTTTTCAGTGTAGGTGATTTCCTGTCCTAAAACAAAACAACGACTTTTGTATTCGTCAATAAAAGACTTGTCTTCAATATTTTTGAACACATCAATGATGTTATCGGTGATTTTAGCACAAAGTCTAGCCTTGTCGATATCTTGTCTGATTGATGAAGCGATATCTTTTAATTCATCTGGAAAATCGGTGGTAGAAATGTTAATTCCGATTCCGATAACTATTCCATCAATTGTAAAAGTCTTTTCATTGGTGATAGCTTCGCAAAGGATACCGCAGATTTTCTTGCCATTTAAATAAATATCGTTAACCCATTTAATTTGAGGTTCAATGTTGCACAGAGTTTCCAGAGCTTTGCAAATACAAACCGCAGTAGCGGTTGTCATACTCACTATATCTGAAAAGTCGTTTCTGGCTTTTAGCATAAGCGACATATATATCCCTGTGTCAGTAGGGGAATAAAAAGAACGTCCAAGCCTGCCTCTGCCTGCACTTTGATGATTAGCAACAAAAAGGGCGGGGGTAGGGCTTAAAATATCAGTTCTTCGTTTCGCTTCGTTGTTCGTAGAGTCGATAGTGTCAAAATAAAAAACATTTATATCATTACTTAAATTAGACAAAATACCCTTCTTTGAAATTTTGCCTTTATATTCTGTTTTATTAGAGTTAATAATCGACATAATTTCACCTGCTTCAAAAGGTATATTAGCATAAAAGATAAGGTATATCAAACACAAAAGTATAGCGGGAGAGAAAAGAATCTTTAGTTTGTAACCATTTGTTTTGATAAAAGCTAAACGAACCCGAGTGTTTTCTTATCCCTGTTTTTACCATTTTGATTGTTTTAGTTCTAATTTAGAAAATAATTAAAAAATATTGGAAAATAATGAAAAAATCATTGACATTATTCTTTTTTAGATATAAAATAGTAAACTGTACCATTATGGGGGCATATGCCCCTATTTCGCAACAAAAAGATTTGCAAATGTTGAATATTAGCACACTTGATAAATCTTGTCAAGAGGCTTTTAAAAACAAATTTGTAATCTTTTAAGGTGCTAAATTTTCGGTGTTTTTTCGCGACAACACCATATAGTTTTTTAAAGGAGTGATACGCCAATGGTAAATGTCAAACCGGTAAAGCTTGGCAACAGCGAGCGCTACAGCTTCGGCAAAATCGACGACGTTATCGATATGCCGAATCTTATCGAAGTGCAGAAAAAGTCCTACCAGTGGTTCTTAGACGAAGGTCTCAAGGAAGTGTTCAAGGATGTGTCAGGTATTACTGACTATCAGGATAACCTTGTTCTCGACTTCATCGATTACACCTTAGATGTCGACCACCCGAACTATTCTGTTATTGAGTGTAAGGAAAGAGATGCTACTTATTCAGCAGCGCTTCGAGTTACAGCTCGACTTCTTAACAAAGAGACAGGCGAAATCAAGGAATCGAATGTGTACATGGGTGACTTCCCACTCATGACTCCTTCAGGCACTTTTGTTATCAACGGTGCTGAGCGTGTAATTGTTTCACAGCTCGTCCGTTCACCTGGTGTCTATTACAAGATGGACCACGATAAAACAGGTAAGGAGCTTTTCTCTTCTACTGTTATTCCTAACCGTGGTGCATGGCTTGAATACGAAAATGACGTAAACGACGTTCTTTACGTTCGTATTGATAAGAACCGCAAAGTTCCTATCACTGTATTTTTGCGTGCTTTAGGTCTTGGTACAAACGCTGAAATCATCGAGAAGTTTGGTGATGACGCGAGAATCAAGGCTACTTTCGAGAAGGATACCGCAAATTCTGTTGAAGAAGGTCTTATCGAAGTTTACAGAAAGCTTAGACCTAGTGAGCCTCCTACAGTTGAAAGCGCGCAGACTCATATTAACAACTTATTCTTCGACCCACGTCGATATGATATGTCGCGTGTTGGTAGATATAAATATAATAAAAAGCTCGGTATGTCTAACCGTTTGCCTGGTCAGGTTGCTGCTGATCACATCATTAACCCTAGAACAGGTGAGATCTTAGTTAAGCGCGGCGATACTATCGACCGTGATAAGGCTCTCGAAATCGAAAACGCAGGTGTAAAAGAAGCTTTCGTTGCAGGTGAAGAGGGTAAGAGCATTAAGATTCTCTCTAACGGTATGGTTGACATTAACGCTTATGTGGACTTTGACTGCGAAGAGCTTGGCATCAAGGAAAAGGTATCTTTTGACGTGCTTTGCGAGATTCTCGATTCTTGTTCTGACGAGAAAGAACTCAAAAAAGCTATCGCTTCACGTGTTTCTGACCTTATTCCTAACCACATCACTACTGATGATATTTTCGCTACAGTGAACTATATGAACACTTTAGCTGAGCATATCGGCACAACAGACGACATCGACCACTTAGGTAACCGTCGTATCCGTTGTGTAGGGGAGCTTTTACAGAACCAATTTAGAATTGGTTTCTCTCGTTTAGAAAGAGTTATCCGTGAGCGTATGACACTCCAGGCTCAGGATCCTGAGGCTCTTTCACCAAGCTCACTTATTAATATCCGTCCTGTAACTGCTGCTATCAAGGAGTTCTTCGGTAGTTCTCCACTTTCACAGTTTATGGATCAGACTAACCCGCTTTCTGAGCTTACTCACAAGAGAAGACTCTCAGCATTAGGTCCTGGCGGTCTGTCGCGAGATCGTGCAGGTTTCGATGTTCGAGACGTACACTACACACACTACGGACGTATGTGTCCAATCGAAACTCCTGAAGGTCCTAACATCGGTCTTATTTCTTACCTTGCTACTTTCGCAAGAATCAACGAATATGGCTTTGTTGAGGCACCTTTCAGAAAAATTGATAAAGAAACAGGCGTTGTTACAGACGAAGTTGTATATATGACAGCTGATATGGAAGACGACTTTGTAGTTGCACAGGCTAACGAACCACTCGATGAGAACGGTAAGTTTAAAAACGCTAAGGTTGTCGGACGTCACAGAGATGAGTTCGTAGAGCTTGAGCCATCACAGTTTGACTATATGGACGTTTCTCCACGAATGGTTGTTTCAGTTGCTACGGCTATGATTCCGTTCCTTGAAAACGATGACGCGAACCGTGCGCTCATGGGTTCTAACATGCAGCGTCAGGCAGTTCCACTCATGGTTACAGAGTCACCAATCGTTGGTACAGGTATGGAGTACAAAGCAGGTACTGACTCAGGTGTTTGCGTACTTGCTGAGGAAGACGGTATCGTTATGAGTGTTGATGCTGACCACATTCGTGTTCAGTATGACTCAGGCAGAATAGGGGACTACGAAGTTATCAAGTTCTTACGTTCTAACCAGGGTACTTGCGTCAACCAGATTCCTGTTGTTTCCCGTGGCCAGAGAGTAGTTAAGGGCGAAGTTTTAGCTGACGGTCCTGCTACTAAGAACGGCGAGATTTCTCTCGGTAAGAATGCTCTCATCGGCTTTATGACCTGGGAAGGTTACAACTACGAGGACGCTGTTCTCATTAATGAAAAAATCGTTAGAGACGATGTTTATACATCTATCCATATTGAAGAATACGAAACAGAGGCAAGAGATACAAAGCTCGGCCCTGAAGATATCACAAGAGATATTCCAAACGTTGGTGAGGATATGCTCAAAGACCTCGACGAGAATGGTATTATCCACATCGGTGCTGAGGTTCACGCAGGCGATATCTTAGTTGGTAAGGTTACACCAAAGGGTGAAACTGAGCTTACTGCTGAAGAAAGACTCCTTAGAGCAATCTTCGGTGAGAAGGCTAGAGAAGTAAGAGATACTTCTCTTAGAGTTCCTCACGGTGAGTCAGGTATCGTTGTTGACGTTAAGGTGTTTACAAGAGAAGATTCACGTGATGAACTTCAGCCTGGCGTTAACAAGGTAGTAAGATGTTATCTTGCTCAGAAGCGTAAGATTTCTGTCGGCGATAAGATGGCTGGTCGTCACGGTAACAAGGGTGTAGTTTCCCGTATTTTACCTGTTGAGGATATGCCATTCTTACCTGATGGTACTCCGCTTGATATCGTACTTAACCCTCTGGGCGTACCTTCTCGTATGAATATCGGACAGGTACTCGAGGTTCACTTAGGTTATGCTGCTAAAGCGCTTGGCTGGAAGATTATGACTCCGGTATTTGATGGCGCCCACGAGCAGGATATCTTCGAGCTGTTCGAAAGAATCAGAGACAAGGACGATTATCCTGATAAAAAGGACGTTACTGGTATCGACTTTGGCGAGTGCTTCAAGCACAACGGCATTTCGATGGAATGTAAAACAAGACTTAAAGACGGTAGAACAGGTGAGTATTTTGATAACCCTGTTACTGTCGGTTATATGTATTACTTAAAACTTCATCACCTCGTTGATGATAAGATTCACGCTCGTTCTACAGGTCCTTACTCACTCGTTACTCAGCAGCCACTCGGCGGTAAAGCACAGTTCGGTGGTCAGCGTTTCGGTGAGATGGAAGTTTGGGCGCTCGAAGCTTACGGCGCTGCTTACACACTTCAGGAAATTCTTACTGTTAAGTCCGATGACGTTGTAGGTCGTGTTAAGACTTACGAGTCAATCGTTAAGGGTCAGAATATCCCAACACCTGGTATTCCTGAGTCGTTCAAGGTTCTTATTAAGGAACTTCAGTCACTTTCACTCGATGTAAGAGTACTCGATAAAGACGGTTTGGAGATTGATCTCAAGCAGAAGTTTGACGAGGACGAAGAAACAATGGTAGTAGTAGCAGACGAAGACGAGACCTTAAACGAGGCTGAAGTTATGACTACTATGGATGGTTTCTTACTTGATGAAGATTCAGAAGAAGGCAATATGTTTGACGAGTCTTCTATCTTTGAAGACCACGACGATATGCTCGAGTTTGATGACTTCGGCACAGATGAAATGTAAGGAGGAGCAAAGTTATGGATAACAATGTATTTGATTCAATTAAAATAGGCCTTGCTTCCCCTGACCAGATCAGAGCATGGAGTTACGGCGAAGTTAAAAAGCCTGAAACAATCAACTATCGTACACTTAAGCCTGAACGCGACGGTCTTTTCTGTGAGCGTATTTTCGGACCTACAAAGGACTGGGAGTGCCACTGCGGAAAGTACAAGAGAATCAGATTTAAGGGCAAAGTTTGTGACCGTTGCGGCGTTGAGGTTACCAGAGCTAAGGTAAGAAGAGAGAGAATGGGACACATCGAGCTTGCTGCTCCTGTGTCACATATCTGGTACTTCAAGGGTATTCCTTCCAGAATTTCCCTCATGCTCGATATCTCACCTCGTATGCTCGAGAAAGTACTCTACTTTGCATCATATATCGTAACTGATCCGGGTGATGCCAGAGAGCTTGCAAAAATGCAGTTCTTAAATGAGCAGGAATACCGCGATATGCGTGAAAAATATGAAGATGACTTTAAGGCATCTATGGGTGCTGAAGCTATCAAGGAACTGCTCGAGCAGATTGACCTTGAAGCTTTATCCGTAGAGCTTAAAGAAGAACTCGAGGGCGCTACAGGTCAGAAGAAAGTAAGACTTCAGAAGCGTCTTGAGGTTGTTGAAGCATTCAGAATGTCAGGCAACCGCCCTGAGTGGATGATTTTAGACGTAGTTCCTGTTATTCCACCGGATATCAGACCTATGGTACAGCTCGACGGTGGTCGTTTTGCTACATCTGACCTAAACGACCTTTACAGAAGAGTTATTAACAGAAACAATCGTCTTAAGAGACTTTTAGAGCTTGAAGCTCCTGATATCATTATCAGAAATGAAAAGAGAATGTTACAGGAAGCTGTTGACGCTCTTATCGATAACGGCAGACGAGGAAGACCTGTTACAGGCCCTAACAACCGTGCGCTTAAGTCCCTTTCAGATATGCTTAAGGGTAAGCAGGGTAGATTTAGACAGAACCTCCTTGGTAAGCGTGTTGACTACTCGGGTCGTTCAGTTATCGTAGTAGGTCCTGAACTTAAGATGTATCAGTGCGGTCTTCCAAAGGAAATGGCACTCGAACTCTTTAAACCATTTGTTATGAAACGCCTTGTTGAAACTAAGGCTGTTCAGAATATCAAGGCTGCTAGAAAAGCAGTTGAACGTGCTAAGCCAGAGGTTTGGGACGCACTTGAAGTAGTTATCAAGGGTCACCCTGTACTTCTCAACCGTGCGCCTACACTTCACAGACTCGGTATTCAGGCATTCGAGCCTGTACTCGTTGAGGGCCGTGCGCTGAAACTCCACCCACTCGTTTGTACAGCTTACAACGCTGACTTCGACGGTGACCAGATGGCTGTTCACGTTCCACTTTCTGCTGAAGCACAGGCTGAGGCTAGATTCCTCATGCTCGCTGCAGGCAACCTCTTAAAACCATCTGATGGTCGTCCTGTTGCTGTTCCAACACAGGATATGATCTTAGGTTCATACTACCTTACTCTTGATAAGGACGGTGAGCCGGGTGAGGGTAAAGTATTCCGTGACATCGATGAAGCTATGATGGCTTATCAGGCAGGCTACGTTACACTTCACTCTAAGATTAAAGTCAGAAGAACTATTGATGTTGACGGTGTTGAAAAATCAGGCATTGTTGACACAACAGTTGGTAAAATTATCTTCAACCGTCCTATCCCACAGGATTTAGGCTTTGTAGATAGAAGTGACCCAGAGAACCTCTTGAAGTTCGAAATTGACTTCCTTGTTGGTAAGAAACAGCTCGGAAAGATTATCGATGCTTGTATTAAGATTCACGGCACAGAAATCACTTCTGTAGTTCTTGATGAAATCAAAGCTCAGGGTTATAAGTATTCAACCCGTGGCGCTATCACAGTTGCTGTTTGTGACGCGAAAATCCCACCTGAGAAGAAGGAAATCATCGCTAAAGCAGAAGCTGACGTTGACGCTATCCGTGATGAGTATATGATGGGTTTACGTTCTAACGAAGAACGCTACGAAGAAGTTCTCAAAATCTGGGAAAAAGCTACTAACGATGTTACCGCTAAACTTCAGGGTAACCTCGATAGATATAACCCAATCTTTATGATGGCTGACTCAGGCGCTCGAGGCAGTATGTCTCAGATTCGTCAGCTTGCAGGTATGCGTGGTCTTATCGCGAATACATCAGGTAAGACTATCGAAATTCCTATTCGAGCTAACTACCGTGAAGGTCTTAACATCTTAGAGTACTTTATTTCTTCCCGTGGTGCGCGTAAAGGTCTTGCCGATACAGCGCTTAGAACTGCGGACTCAGGTTACCTTACACGTCGTCTTGTTGACGTATCACAGGATGTTATCATTCGTGAGGATGACTGTGGTTCAGAAGAAGGTCTTGAAGTATTCGACATCTAGGCAGGAAAGCAGACAATCGAAGGTTTACACG